>NZ_CP034861.1:0-309619 GCF_005080865.1 Buchnera aphidicola (Muscaphis stroyani)
TTCTTTTGTTATCAATGCTGAAAGGGACTTATCCACAGATTTTCGTCTTACTAATAATAATAATTATTATCATTTCTTTTTTTCTTTTTTTTAAAAGATATAAAAACATGTTTTTTGATGTTTTCTTTTTAAATTTAACATGTGTTATCTTGAATAAAATATTAATACTGTATAGAATGAAATATTTGAAAAGGCTATTTATAAATGTTAAACACAAAAAACTTTGATGTGATTGTCATTGGAGGAGGGCATGCTGGAACTGAAGCAGCTATGGCATCATCAAGAATGGGTTGTAAGACATTGTTATTGACTAAAAAAAATACAGACTTAGGGGTTTTGTCATGTAATCCTGCTATTGGAGGGATAGGAAAAAGTCATTTAGTTAAAGAAATAGATGCATTAGGCGGAGTGATGGCTCAAGTAGTTGATTATTCAGGCATTCAGTTTAGAATATTAAATTCTAAAAAAGGTCCTGCTGTTAGATCTACTCGAGCTCAAGCTGACAGATCTCTTTATCGAAGAACACTCGTTAGGATGTTAAAGAATCAAGTTAATTTATTAATTTTAGAGGGAGAGGTAAAAGACTTAATTATTAAAAATTATCGAGTTATAGGCGTGTTATTAAATGATGATCATAATTTTTATGCGAAATCTGTTATACTAGCCACTGGTACTTTTTTAGGAGCCAAAATACACATAGGTTTAGAAAGTTATTCTTCTGGAAGGATAGGTGAAAAAGCTTCTGTAGATTTAGCTGATAGATTAAGAGATTTACCTTTACGAATAGATAGACTAAAAACAGGGACTCCACCTCGAATTGATATTAATACTGTTAATTTTGATAATTTGTTTGTTCAACATGGGGACTGTCCTGTTCCAGTTTTTTCATTTATGGGTCATCCTTCTCAACATCCAATTCAAAAACCATGTTATCTTACAAAAACTAACGAAAAAACTCATGAAATAATACGTAAAAATTTAGATAAAAGTCCGGTTCACAAAAAAATTATAACAGGATTGGGCCCTCGATACTGTCCATCTATAGAAGACAAAATACTTCGATTTCCTGACAAAAAATCTCATCAAATTTTTTTAGAGCCAGAAGGTTTATCTAGTGTAAAAATTTATCCTAATGGAATTTCAACAAGTTTACCATTAAATGTTCAAGAAAAAATTCTATGGTCAATAAAAGGATTAGAAAAATCTAAAATAATTACTCCTGGATATGCTGTTGAATATGATTTTTTAAATCCTAAAGATTTAAATCCAACCTTGGAAAGTAAGTTAATCCAAGGGTTATTTTTAGCCGGTCAAATTAATGGTACAACTGGATATGAAGAAGCAGCTGCTCAAGGATTGCTTGCTGGTTTAAATGCTGGTTTAAATGCAATGAATGCTGAATCTTGGTTTCCTAGACGTGACCAAGCATACTTAGGGGTTCTTATTGATGATCTTTCTTCTCGAGGAACTCAAGAGCCTTACCGAATGTTTACTTCTCGAGCAGAGTATAGATTAACTTTAAGAGAAGATAATGCTGATTTACGATTAACAGAAATTGGTCGAAAATTTGGATTAGTAGACGATCTTAGATGGTCTCGATATAATAAAAAGTTAATTAATATTAAAAATGAAACTAATCGTTTAAAAGAAATAAATATTCATCCTTTTTCTGATGATGCGGTAACTTTAAATACATTTTTTGGGGTGACTTTAAGCAAAGAAATTAATGCTGTAGATTTATTAAAACGTCCAGAAATTACTTATAAAAATTTAAAGTTGTTAAAAAGTTTTAATTCAGGTATTTCTGATATACAAGTTATAGAACAGATAGAAAATACAATTAAATATGAAGGTTATATTAAAAGACAATTAGAAGAAATTCACCGACATTTAAGAAATGAAAATACTCTTTTGTCTTCTGATTTTAATTACTTTGAAATTAAAGGACTATCTAACGAAGTAGTTAAAAAGTTAAATGACCACAAACCTGTTTCTATTGGACAAGCATCAAGAATTTCCGGTATTACACCTGCTGCAATATCCATTTTATTAATTCATTTAAAAAAAATTCATGATAGAAGTCGCTTTTCTTAAAAAAAATTTTATGGTTCATCTTTTTAAAATTTGCATTTAATAATCAAAAAATTGTTAGTATAAATAAAATTTAAAGTGCAATTTTATAAAAGACGTGATTTTAAAATCTAGATCAATAATTGTTTTTTAAAAAATCTTAGTATTTTAGACATTTTTAAAATACATTCAGAATTTTTGTTATAATGTGTTTTAAAATATGTCAAACAGGACAGAGCTCATGGTTTTAGAAAAAATATCTAATCCTCAAAAATATATCAATCATCATTTAAGTCATTTTCAAATAGATTTAAGTAATTTTAAAATTGTTCAACCTAACCAAATTCTTTCTCAATATTGGATTTTAAATGTAGATTCAATATTTTTTTCGGTAATATTAGGATGTATTTTTTTAAGTATTTTTTATGTTTCTTCAAAAAAATTTACTATGAAAGTTCCAGGAAAATTACAAACTGGAATCGAATTAATTTTTGAATTTGTAGATTCTAATGTAAAAAGTATTTATCAAAGCTCAAACACTATGATTGCATCTTTGTCATTAACTATTTTTGTTTGGGTGTTTTTAATGAATCTTATGGATTTAGTTCCAATTGATTTTTTTTCTTTTATATCTAACAACATTGTAAATTTACCAGAAATGCGTATTGTTCCATCTTCTGATGTAAATATTACGCTATCGATGTCAATTGGAGTTTTTATCTTAATTTTATTTTATAGTATAAAAATAAAAGGTATAATTGGTTTTTTGAAAGAGTTAACTTTACAACCTTTTAATCATCCTGTTTTTTTTATTTTTAATTTTGTGTTGGAATTTATTTCTTTGTTATCTAAACCTATTTCTTTAGGATTAAGATTGTTTGGTAACATGTATGCGGGAGAAATGATTTTTATTTTAATTGCAGGTTTGCTACCTTGGTGGGCGCAGTTTTTATTGAATGTGCCATGGGCTATTTTCCATGTTCTAATAATTTTTCTACAGGCTTTTATTTTTATGGTATTGACTATTGTTTATTTATCAATGGCTTCTCAATCTCATGAAAGTAAAAATTAGTTATTATTTTATTAAAGAAGAGTATGTAATGGAAATTTCAAATATTGATATGTTGTATATGGCAGCGGCAATAATGATTGGATTAGCGGCTATTGGCGCAGCTATTGGTATTGGGATTTTAGGTAGTAAATTTTTAGAAGGTGCTGCAAGACAACCTGATTTGGTTCCTTTATTAAGAACTCAATTTTTTGTTGTTATGGGGTTAGTAGATGCAATTCCTATGATTGCCGTAGGTTTAGGTCTTTATATGTTATTTGCAATTTCTTAATTATGTAGTTTTAGATTTTTAAAATGAGCAGATTAAATTTTAGAAATTAAAAAAATGCAATCTTTACGTTTTTAAAATGATAACGTAAAGATTAATTTTGATTCTCAATTTAGAAGGTAAATAAAAGTGAACCTTAATGCAACAATTTTAGGACAATCTATTTCTTTTATATTATTTGTTTGGTTTTGTGTAAAATATATATGGCCTCCGATTATTTTAGTAATAGAAAATAGGCAAAAAAAAATAAAAGATTCTTTAATTCTTTCAAAAAATGCAAGAAAAGAATTTCATATTACTCAAAAAAAAATGCATGAAATTATTCAAGAAGCTAATTTCAAAGCTGCTTGTATTTTAAAAAGGGCAAATGAAAAAAAAATATTAATTTTAGAACAAGCTAAAAAGAAAGCCTTACAAGAGTCCAAACAAATTACCATAAATGCTAAATCAGAGCTTCAAATAGAAATTGAACGTGCTCGTAAAGATTTACATTCAGAGATAGTAAATTTATCAATTTCTATAGCTGAGAAAATTATTAAAAAAAATATTAAAAAAAATGAGAACCAAACTTTAATAGATCAATTAGTTATGTTTTTACCCCAGGTTAAATTTTAATGATGGAATTAAAAACCATTGCTAGACCTTATGCTGAAGCAATTTTTTATATTGCTATTCAAAAAAACACTATAGAAGAATGGAAAAAAATATTAATTTTAATAAATGAAATTTCTTCTAATGAAAAAATTAAACATTTTTTATCAGGTGCTTTATCACCTAAATATTTAGCATCGGTATTTATTTCAATTAGCAAAGATTTAATTAATAAAGAAGCTGAGAATTTTATAAGATTATTAGCTCAAAATCAGCGCCTTAACATATTAAAGAATATATTAAATGAATTTTTAAACTTAGAAGCATTGCACAAAAACATTATTTATGTTGAATTAACATCATCTTTTCATCTAGAAAATACTCAAATAATTCAAATAAAAAACACTTTAGAAAAAATTTTATTAAAAAAAATTAAATTTATATATAAAATTGATCAATATATACTCAGTGGTATTATTTTAAAAATAAATGATACTGTATTGGATTTTTCCATGAGAAATGATCTTGAAAAAATGTCTCATATTTTAAAATATTAAGAGAACAATAAAGTATATGAAATTAAATCCAATAGAAATTAGTCAATTAATTAAAGAAAGAATTGATCAATTTGAAGTATTTCATCAATCTAAAAACGAAGGTTTTATTATTTCTGTTGCTGATGGAATTATAAGAATTCATGGTTTATCTGATGTTATGTTAGGGGAGATGATTTTATTACCTCACAATGAATATGCTATTGCTTTAAATTTGGAAAGAGATACAGTTAGCGCGGTGGTCATGGGGCCTTATCTTCACATTACTGAAGGGGCAAAAGTAAGGTGTACAGGAAAAATCTTAGAAGTTCCTGTTGGTTTTAATTTTTTAGGTCGTATTGTTAATGCGCTTGGTTTTCCTATAGATGGGAAAGAGTCAATAAAAAATGATGGTTATTTACCAGTAGAAAATAACGCTCCTGGAGTAATTGATCGTCAGTCGATTGATCAACCAGTTCAAACTGGTTATAAATCTATTGATGCCATGATTCCTATTGGTCGTGGGCAGAGAGAGCTAATTATCGGCGATCGACAAACAGGAAAAACTGCTTTAGCGATAGATACTATTATTAATCAAAAAAAATCTGGTATTTACTGCATTTATGTGGCTATAGGTCAAAAATTTTCCACTATTATTAATGTTGTCAAAAAATTAGAAGAACACAATGCTTTGTCTAACACCATTGTAGTCGTAGCTTCAGCTTCAGAATCCCCATCCTTACAATATTTAGCACCATACTCCGGTTGTTCCATGGGGGAATATTTTCGAAATAAAGGAAAAGATGCTTTAATTGTGTATGATGATCTTTCAAAACATGCAGTAGCTTATCGTCAAATTTCTTTATTATTAAGAAGACCTCCAGGAAGAGAAGCTTTTCCAGGGGATATATTTTATCTTCATTCTCGTTTATTAGAAAGATCGTCCCGAATTACTTCAAAACATGTCGAGTATTTAACTAGAAAAAAAGTTGTTGGCAAAACAGGTTCACTGACTGCTTTACCTATTATTGAAACACAATCTGGAGATGTTTCAGCATTTGTTCCTACAAACGTCATTTCTATTACTGATGGTCAAATATTTTTAGAATCTAATTTATTTAACTCTGGAATTCGTCCTGCTGTAAATGCAGGTATATCAGTTTCACGAGTAGGAAGTTCTGCTCAAAGTAAGATTATAAAACGATTATCATCTGGAATTCGATCAGTTTTAGCTCAGTATCATGAGCTTGCTGCTTTTTCGCAATTTGCATCTGATTTAGATGACACTACTCGGAAACAATTAGTTTATGGACAAAAAATTACCGAATTATTAAAACAAAAACAATATTCTCCTCTGTCTATAGCTGAACAAGGATTGATGCTATTCATTGCAGAAAATCATTTTTTTGATGATGTTTCTACAAACCAAATAATTCAGTTTGAAAAAGATATATTATTTTACGCTGATTCTAATTACTCAAATTTAATGAAGAAAATAAATCAAACTGGTGATTTTAATCATTTAATAAAAACAGAATTTATAGAATTAATTAAAAATTTTAAAAGTTCTTTTTTTTAATAAATTACATGTAAATTTATTAAATGTATTGAGGAGATATATATTGTCTAGTACAAAATCAATAAAAGATCAAATAATCAGTGTTTTCAATACTCAAAAAATAACTAAAGCTATGGAAATGGTTGCTGTTTCTAAAATGAGAAAAACAGAAGAAAGGATGCGTGCTGGTCGTCCATATGCTAATATAATTAAAAAAGTTATTAGTCATATCTTACAAGGAAGTTTAGAGTATCGACACAGTTATTTAGAACATAGAAAAGTTAAACGTGTGGCTATAATTATAATTTCAACTGATAGAGGTTTATGTGGTAGTTTAAATACCAATCTGTTTAAGCAAGTATTATTTAAAATTCAAAAATTTACGAAAATGAGTGTTGTATGTGATTTAATATTATTTGGTTTAAAAAGTTTATCTGTTTTTAAATCATGTAGCAGTATGATACTTTCTCAAGTTAATAACATAGGTGATAGCCCTAAATTGTCAGACTTTATTGGATCTATAAATGAAGTATTAGAAAAGTATAAAAAAAATCAAATTGATCAAATTTTGATTGCTTATAACGTATTTCAAAATAAAATATTACAATGTCCAACAGTTAGTCAATTGTTGCCTTTATCTATAAAAAATTTTAAAAATTTTAAAAATTCAGACATGAAAAGTAAAAAATGGGATTATCTATATGAACCTGAATCTAAAATAATTTTAGATGTATTATTTAACCGATATATTGAATCTCAGGTATATCAGAGTATTTTAGAAAATGTAGCTAGTGAACAAGCTTCTCGAATGGTCGCAATGAAAACAGCAACAGATAACAGCAAAAATCGTATTACAGAATTAAAGTTGATTTATAATAAAGCTCGTCAATCTAGCATCACTCAAGAGTTAACCGAGATTGTATCAGGTGCGGCAGCAGTTAATTAATTTAAAGTTAGCAAGAGGTTGTTAAAATGTCTGCTGGAAAAATTGTTCAAATTATTGGCGCTGTAGTAGATGTAGAATTTAATCAAAATTCAATTCCAAAAATTTATAATGCTTTAACAGTAAAAAATGGAAAATTAGATTTAATTCTAGAAGTACAGCAACAGCTGGGATCAGGTATAGTTCGTACTATTGCTATGGGCTCTTCTGATGGATTAAAAAGAGGATTGATTGTCACAGATTTAGGGCATTATATAAAAGTCCCAGTTGGAAAGTCAACTTTAGGGCGAATAATTAATGTGTTAGGTAAACCGATAGATAATAAAGGTCCTTTAAAAAATCTAGATCATTCTAATGTTGAACATTGGGAGATTCATAGATCTCCTCCAACTTATATAGATCGGGATAGCTCTCAAGAAATATTAGAAACAGGTATTAAAGTTATTGATCTTATTTGTCCTTTTTCAAAAGGTGGAAAAGTGGGTTTGTTTGGAGGAGCTGGAGTAGGCAAGACAGTAAACATGATGGAATTAATTCGAAACATTGCTATCGAACATTCTGGTTATTCAGTTTTCACTGGAGTAGGTGAGAGGACTCGAGAAGGAAATGATTTTTATCATGAAATGAGTGATTCTAAAGTTTTAGATAAAGTTTCTCTTGTATATGGACAAATGAATGAGCCTCCTGGAAACAGATTACGTGTTGCTTTTACAGGTTTAACAATTGCAGAAAAATTTCGTGATGAAGGGAAAAATGTTTTATTGTTCATTGATAACATTTACAGATATACGCTGGCAGGTACAGAAATTTCTGCTTTGTTAGGAAGAATGCCTTCTGCAGTAGGTTATCAGCCAACTTTATCCGAAGAAATGGGTTTGCTTCAAGAACGTATTACTTCAACTAAAAAAGGTTCTATTACCTCAATTCAAGCAGTATATGTTCCAGCTGATGATTTAACGGATCCATCTCCAGCAACAACATTTGCACATTTAGATTCTACAATCACATTAAGTCGACAAATAGCATCATTGGGAATTTATCCTGCTGTTGATCCTTTAAATTCAACAAGTCGTCAATTAGATCCTAATATAGTAGGAGAAGAGCACTATGAAACTGCTAGAAGAGTTCAATCAACGTTACAAAGATATCAAGAATTAAAAGACATTATTGCTATATTAGGTATGGATGAATTATCTGAAGAAGATAAAGTATTAGTTGCCAGGGCTCGAAAGATACAAAAATTTTTATCTCAGCCTTTTTTTGTGGCAGAAGTTTTTACTGGTGTACCGGGTAAATACGTATCATTAAAAAATAATATTCTTGCTTTTAAAGGAATATTAGATGGTGAGTTTGATTTGTTTCCAGAGCAACTGTTTTATATGGTAGGATCCATTGAAGAAGTAATAGAAAAATCAAAAAAACTATAATATTTTATATTATATAAATATTTAGGATATATTAATGAATTTTCATTTAGAAATAGTAAATGCAGAAAAAAATATATTTTCTGGTTTGGTAAAAAAAATACACATATCAGGAAGTGAAGGAGAACTGGGAATTTATCCGGGACATACTCAATTATTAAGTATGATCAAACCAGGTATGATATGTATATCTCATATAAATAAAAAAGATGAATATATGTATATATCTGGAGGAATATTAGAAGTACAACCAAAAAATGTGTCTGTTTTAGCAGATACTGTAATTCGAGCAGCAGATTTAGATCGTCTTCGTATTTTAAAATCTAAAAAACAAGCCGAAAAGCTCATAACAAATTTAAATGTTATCAAAAATAAAAATGATGTTTTAAGAAAGATTTCAAAAGAAATTGCAAAGCTGAGAGTTTTTGAAATAATAAATAAATTTAAATCCTAGTTTATGAGTAGTTTTTAGCGGCTGGTATTCCTGCCGCGATTATTTAAAAAAAATTTTGATAGTTTTTATGTTTTTTGTAAATTATTTTTTAAAAAATTAAAAGTATAATTTTTTATATATCAATATTAACTGCTTTTAAAGCGTTTAGTTTAATAAATTGTCTTCTAGGTTCTACTAAATCTCCCATGAGAGTATTAAATAAACTATCTGCGGATATTGCATCTTTAATAGTAACTTGAAGCATGTTTCTAGTTTCAGGATTCATAGTAGTATTCCAGAGTTGCTCTGGATTCATTTCCCCTAGCCCTTTATATCTTTGTATAAATAAACCACGTTTAGATTCTTTTATCAACCATTCTTCAGTATTTTTTATGTCATTGATTTTGTATCTGTTGTTTTCTTTTTCTATAAAAGTCTCATCTTCAATAAATTGATTAAATTTTTGATTTATTGATTTCATTAATAAATATTCTTTACTTTCAAAAAAATTGCTATTTAATTTGTATTCTCTATGGCATTCGTATTTAGACATAATTATATTTGGTTCAAATGTATTATTATTAATGTTTTGTTTAATTTTCGCAGAATAATAAATGTTTTTTTCTTTTTGATTAAGCGTCAGTATTAATGTATCTGTCCATTTTTTGACAATTTGCTTATCTTTCAAATCATCTAAATATGAATGACATATAAGTGCATCTAATATTGACCTTGGAAAATAATATTGATTTTTTTTCATTATTTTATGGATCATATTATATTGAAGTATAATTTTTTTAAATTGTAATATTTCGTCATTAACAACGTAACAATTATTTTTTTTTAAAGAAATTCCGGAAAGTGCTATTTTCATTTGATATTTATGCATTTCTTCATCATTTTTAATATATTCAGATTTTTTTCCTTTTTTTACTTTGTAGAGCGGAGGTTGTGCGATATAAATATGTCCTTTTTCAATTAACTCAGGAAGTTGGCGATAAAAAAAGGTCAATAATAGTGTTCGAATATGAGCTCCATCTACGTCAGCATCAGTCATAATAATAATATGATCGTATCTAAGTTTTTCTAAATTGTATTCATTTTTTCCTATTCCACATCCAAGAGCCGTAATTAGAGAAGTTAGTTCTTGAGACAGTAATATTTTATCAAATTTTGCTTTTTCGACATTTAATATTTTACCTTTTAAAGGTAGAATTGCTTGGTTTTTTCGATTTCTACCTTGTTTAGCGGATCCCCCGGCTGAATCTCCTTCTACTAAATAAATTTCTGATAATTTAGGATCAGTTTCTTGGCAATCAGATAATTTTCCAGGGAGACTGACTAAGTCTAAAATTCCTTTCTTTTTATTTATTTCCCGTGCTTTTCGAGCAGCTTCTCTTATTTTAGCTGAGTTTATGATTTTATGAATAATTGGTTTAGCGTCTGCTGGATTTTCTAGAAAGTATTCAATTAAATGTTCATTAATTAATGATTCTATAACAGATTTAGCTTCAGAAGAAACTAATTTATCTTTAGTTTGAGAAGAGAATTTTGGATCAGGTATTTTAATTGATATAACTGCTGTTAGCCCTTCTCGAGCATCTTCTCCGGTAATAGTAATTTTATTTTTTTTGTTATATCCTTCTCGATCTATATGAAGATTTAATGTTCGAGTCATACCAGATCGAAATCCAGCCAAATGTGTTCCGCCTTCTCTTTGTGGTATATTGTTTGTAAAGCAATATATGTTTTCTTGATGAGAATCATTCCATTGTATTGCAACTTCTAATTCTATCTTATCTTTTGTACACTTAAAATAAAAGATGCGTGAATGGATCGGTGTTTTATTTTTGTTAAGAAATTTAATAAATGCTTTAATTCCTCCCTTATGATGGTAGTGATTTTTTATATTGGTTCTAGTATCTTTTAAATGAATTGAGATATTAGAATTAAGAAATGATAATTCACGTAAACGTTTAGATAAAATTTCATATTGAAATTTTGTATTATTAGTAAATATTTTATAACTGGGCCAAAATCTTATATATGTTCCAGTTATTTCAGTTTTTCCAACTATAGAAAGCGGGTTTTGAGGTATGCCGTATTTATATGTTTGTTGGTATTTTTTTTTATCTTTATAAATAATTAATTCTAACTTTTCAGATAAAGCATTTACAACAGATATTCCTACACCATGCAATCCACCTGATATTTTATACGAAGTGCTATCAAATTTTCCACCTGCGTGCAATATTGTCATTATTACTTCAGCAGCTGAAATATTTTCTTCAGTATGAATGTCTGTAGGGATCCCTCTACCGTCATCTTTTATAGAAACTGAATTATCTGAATGAATAACTACTATAATTTCTTTACAAAACCCTGCTAGTGCTTCATCAATAGAATTATCTACTACTTCAAAAACCATATGATGCAATCCACTGCCGTCGTCTGTGTTTCCAATATACATTCCTGGACGTTTTCGAACAGCATCTAATCCTCTCAATATTTTAATGCTGGAAGAATTGTATGCGTTTTCCATAAGTTTACCTTTTAAGTTTGTGAATTATATTTTTTTAATTTTATTTATTTTTTATAAAAAATTTAATAAGACATATAATAAAATTATTAAATTACGTCAATTTTTAATTTTTTAAAGTATTAGCGCTTCAGTAACATAACAACATATAAAGTTAAGGGATTATTATCTGACTCAATTTGAATTGAAGAGCCAGACTGATTTAAAAGTAAAAAAATATTTTCACTTTTGATAGCGTTTATTATGTCTAACATATAGTATACATTAATTGAAATTTCAATTGCTGGACCAAAATAATGTATTCTAAAAAAATCTTTTGCTGTTTCATCTGCTTGGTTGTCGGATAATACTATAAATTTGCCATTTTTAATGATAATTTCAACACCACAAAATTTTTCATGTGATAAAATAGCTGTACGCAATAATGATTTTTTTAACAACTCACGATTAATAAGAATAGGGTTTTCTTTTTTTTCTATCAAAACATTATTATAATCAGGATATTTTCCTTCAATTAATTGAGCAGTAAAAATTAAATTTCTTAGATATATTCTTATGTTATTGTTACTAATCAAAATACGTATTAACTGTTCAGGAATACTCAGTAGTCTATTTAGTTCAATTACTCCTTTTCTAGGGATAATGACGGAAAATTCAGGTATTTTTTTATTTAAGTTAGTTTTTGATATAGCTAATCGATATCCATCTGTAGCAACACTATGAAGAATTTCTTTTTTATATTCAATTAACATACCATTAAGATAATAACGAACATCTTTTTGTCCCATTGAAAATTCTGTTCTTTCTATCATATCTTTAAGAGCATGACAGGGTATATAAAATTCTGAAAAATGAGAAAAATTATGATGATTTGGAAAGCTATCTGAAGGAAGCGTAGTTAATTCATAATGACTGTTTTCGTAGTTAACATGCATTTTTTCATTATTTAATTCTATTGTGATATCTGATTCTTCTGATGCATTTCTACAAATATCTAATAATTTTTGACCAGAGACAGTTATTTTTTCAAGTTGGTATCTTTTTTCCATCACAATATTAGAAATTAATTCTATTTCTAAGTTTGTTGCAGTTAATGATAGATTTGTTTCTTCAATTTTAATGAGTATATTTTCTAAAATAGGAAAGTTTGTGTTTTTAGTTAACAATTTATTTATTTTTTTCAAATTTTTGACTAAAATTTTATTTTTTATAGTAAATTTCATATGTTTATATTGATAATGTTCTAATTAATTTTAAAAAATCTTCTTTAATTTCATGATTTTCTTTTCTAAGTTGTGTAATCTTACGACAAGCATGTAATACAGTAGTATGGTCTCGACCGCTAAACGCATTTCCAATTTCGGGTAAGCTGTGATTAGTAAGTTCTTTTGCCATTGCCATTGCCATTTGTCTTGGGCGAGCTACTGAGCGAGATCGTTTTCTTGATAACAAGTCTGACACTTTAATTTTATAGTACTCTGCTACTTTTTTTTGAATACTATCAATAGTGATTAGTTTTTCTTGAAGAGCTAATATATCTCTAAGAGCTTCCCGAACAAAATCTATGGTAATTAAACGATGAGTAAAATGGGCATTGATGATAATTCTATTAAGAGCACCTTCTAATTCACGTACATTAGATCGAAGTCTTTTTGCAATAAAGAAAGCAACTTCATTTGTTAATTTAATATTGTTTTCATCTGCTTTTTTTATAAGGATGGCAACTCTTGTTTTTAGTTCTGGAGGATCTATAGCAACAGTTAATCCCCATCCAAATCTTGATTTTAAACGATCTTCAACACCATTGATTTCTTTAGGATATCGATCAGAAGTTAGAATAATTTGTTGATTTCCTTCTAAAAGAGCGTTAAATGTATGAAAAAATTCTTCTTGAGAGCGCTCTTTATGAGCAAAAAATTGAATATCATCGATTAATAATGCGTCAACAGAACGATAATATAATTTAAATTTTTCAATAGCATTATTTTTTAATGCTTTTACCATATCTTGCACGAAACGCTCAGAATGCATATAAATAATTTTAAAATCATATCTAGATGCTAAAATTCCATTTCCTATAGCATGAAGCAAGTGTGTTTTTCCTAGACCAGTTCCGCCATATAAAAATAGTGGATTATAAGAATTTCCTGGGTTATTTGCGACTTGAGAAGCTGCAGAACGTGCAAGTTGATTAGATTTTCCTTCTATAAAGTTTTCAAAATTTCTTTTTTCATTAATATTAGAGCGATAAGACGATTTTTTGAAGACAGGGATTTTATTCCAAATTTTTGTTTTGATTTTATTTTGATCATTTTTTAAAATAGTTTTTTTATTTTTTTTTTCTATAGCATTATGATGCACTTTAAATTTTATTAATGGATAATTTGAACCGCAAAAATCCTGCAGTATTTTTTGAAAAAGAATTAAGTATTTATCTTTAATCCAATCTAAAATAAATTCATTTGGAGCATATATTTCTAATATATTGTTCTTTATTTCAGCTTTTAAAGAGCGTATCCACATACTAAATTCTGTAGAAGGCAGCTCTTCTTGTAGCCGGTCAAGACACTGTTTCCAAAGAGAAAGTGACACATTAAACTCCAAGAGAACCAAAAAATTAATAAAAACTAAAACTTAAAAAAATTGTTATTTTGTTCTTAATGTAATATACGTAATTGATGCAAACATATCTTGTATAGATTATATTTTACATTAAAAGTTATACAATCTAAGATTAGTAACTGTTTTAAAAAGGATTTAAAATATTTTTTAAATATTTTTTGAAATAAAACATAGGTTTTCTCATCAGATCATAATATTAAAAATATTTTTCTTAGCATCTTAATTTGTATTGCATTACTATTGAAAAAGTTAAATTAAGAAGTTTAAATAAAAATTATGGTTTTAATTTAGTGAATTTGCTGTTTATATAAGTTAGAATAACTCTAATTTATTAAAAATTTTATATATATTATTTTATAACATATAGCTGGGTAAATATTAAAAATGAAACGTACTTTTCAACCTTCAATCTTAAAACGAAATCGTTCTCATGGGTTTAGAATTCGAATGGCAACAAAAAGCGGTCGTTACATTCTATCACGAAGACGTTCAAAATTAAGAACACGTTTAACTGTATCTAGTAAATGATGGGTTATATAAGTGTTAAACTATTTTTTTAAAAAGAAATTAAGATTGTCAAATTCCACAAACTTTAAATATGTTTTTAATAAGCCTTGTATAAATTATACTTGTGAAATTAGTATTTTCGGACGTTTTAATTTATTAGGACACCCTAGATTAGGTTTAAGTGTACCTCGAAAATATATTAAATTTGCTAATAAAAGAAATAAGATAAAAAGGTTAATTCGAGAGAGTTTTCGGTTACTACAACATAAATTAATTTCAATGGATTTTGTAGTAATAGTAAAAAAAAATATTGCTTTATTAAAAAATAAAAAAATAATGAATATATTGGAGAATTTATGGATAAATTATTACAAACAATTGTACATTTAAATTTTTAAGTTTTATTGTTATTAATCTACCTAAATTATTTAAGACACAAGCGAATATTAATTATGGATGTTCAGCGCAATTTTTTTATCTTTTCTTTTTTGTTTATTTCTTTTTTACTTTGGCAAGCATGGCAAAATCAATTAATTGATAATAAAATAAATAAAACGAATTTCACATTTGATTTTATTAATGAAAAAAAAGAAAAAAATCAAATTTTTGTTAAAACTGATGTATTAAATTTAGTAATCAATATGAATGGAGGTGATATAGAAGAAGCCAGTTTACTTGCTTACAAAAATAAACTTAAATCTTCTAAACCTTTTAAATTGCTTGAAACTGGATCTAATTTTGTTTATCAAGCGCAAAGTGGATTAATTGGAAAAGATGGACCAGACAGTACTTCTAATAATGAAAGACCATTATATTTTTGCAAAAAAAGATTTTTTGAATTGAAAAATAATGAAAAAGAATTACATGTTCCCATTAAATGGATTGGAAAAAATGGTGTTATTTATATAAAAAATTTTATTTTTAAATCTGGACAATACAATATTAAAGTAGAATACTCTATTTTTAATAAAACTGATAAAAGTTTACAACTTAATTCATTCGGACAACTTAAGCAAACAATAAATTTACCTAAAAATCGCGATTCTGATAGTGAGAATTTTGCTTTTGAAAATTCCCGTGGTACCGCTTATTCGACTATAGATAACAAGTATGAAAAATATAAATTTGATTCCATTGCTGACAATAAAAATCTATATATCACAACAAAAAATGGATGGATTGCAATGTTACAAAAATATTTTACTGCAGCTTGGATTCCTAAAAATACTGGTGATAACATTATTTATACATCTTATGCAAAAAATAATGTTGCTGTAATTGGATACAAATCGTCTTTAATTACTGTTCCACCTCATTCTAATCGTACAATTAAATCGGTTTTATGGATTGGTCCTAACATACAACAAGATATGGCATTAGTTGCTCCAAATTTAGACTTAACAGTAGATTATGGTTGGCTTTGGTTTTTATCTCAACCTTTATTTAAATTATTAAAGTTTTTATATAACTGGATAGGAAATTGGGGATATTCTATTATTTTAATCACTTTTATAATGAAAGCTGTAACTTATCCTCTAACAAAGGCGCAGCATATTTCTATGTTAAGAATGAGAAGTTTACAACCAGAAATTCACAAAATTAAAACACAATTTCAAGATGATAAGAAAAGAACAAGTCAAGAAATAATGTTATTGTATAAAAGAGAAAAAATAAATCCAATTAATGGATTTTTACCTATTTTAATTCAAATGCCCATTTTTTTATCTTTATATTACGTATTAATCGGTTCAGTAGAGTTGCGTCATGCTCCTTTTTTACTATGGATTAATGATTTATCTAGTCAAGACCCTTATTATGTACTGCCCATTATAATGGGTTTAACAATGTTTTTTATTCAAAAAACTTCGTCTACTAGTAGAACAATTGAAGATCCTTTGCAAAGCAAAATTATGAATTTTATACCAGTTATTTTTACTGGATTTTTTTTATGGCTTCCAGCTGGACTAGTTTTATATTATATTGTAGGTAATTTAGTTACTATTTTTCAACAAAAGTTTATTTTTTCCAAAAAAATAATTATAAATTAAATAAATAAGATTTTATATTTTTTATAAAAGAATTTATATGTATTTTATAATTAAAAAAACAGAATAAGAAAGTTATTGTATGATTCATATTGATACGATTGTCGCTCAAGTTACTGCTCCTGGAAAAAGTGCAGTTGCAATATTAAGAATTTCCGGATCTCAAGCAGGTCAAGTAGCTATAAAAATTTTAGGGCAAATACCTAAATCAAGATTTGCTAATTATTCGAAATTTTTAGGAAAAAACAAATCTACATTAGATAAAGGTATATCTTTATGGTTTCCTTCTCCTTACTCTCTAACTGGTGAAGATGTATTAGAATTACAAGGACATGGCAGTCCTCTAATTATAGACTCATTAATGAAACGAATATTATCTATTAAAAATGTAAGAATAGCAAAACCAGGAGAATTTTCTGAGCGCGCGTTTTTAAATGGTAAAATCGATTTAATTCAAGCAGAATCTATAGATGATTTGATTAACTCTGAAACAACCTCTTCTATGCGTGCATCTTTAAATTCTTTGCAAGGTGATTTTTCTTTTTATATTAAGGAATTAATTAAAATACTAATTAGTCTTCGGACACATATAGAGGCAAGTATAGATTTTTCAGAAGAGGGAAATTACGATAATTTAATAGATTTAGTTAATTTGAAAATAAAAGAATTAATCAATAAATTTAAAAAAGTTAAAATAATGGCTTTACAAGGAAGTCTTTTAAGAGAAGAAAAAAAAATAGTTATTGCGGGTTTACCTAATGCAGGAAAATCAAGTTTATTAAATGCTTTATCACGATGTGATCGAGCTATAGTGACTGATGTACCTGGTACAACAAGAGATGTCTTGTATGAACGGATTAATATTAGTGGTCATTTGCTTGAAATTATTGATACTGCTGGTTTGCGTCATACGGATGATGAAGTAGAAAAAATTGGAATTGAAAAAGCTTGGAAAAAAATTAAAGAATCAGATCATGTACTTTTTGTCATTGATAAAACATTAATTTCTAATGAAAAACATCAAAAAATGATATGTCAAGAATTTTTAAAAAATATTTCTAATAATATAGAGGTAACTTTTATTTTAAATAAAAATGATTTAGTATCAAGTAGTTTTGATTCTAAAAAAATTGGAAAATTCACGTATATCAGCATTTCTACTCGTACTGGTAAAAACATTGATTTATTACGTCATCATTTAATAAAAAAAGAAATTAATGAAAGTAGAGAAAGTACATTTATTGCCAGAAGACGTCATGTTACTCAATTAAATTTAGCTTTTAGTGAAGTTTTGAAATCTAACAATATTTGGAAAAAATTTAAAAATATTGAATTGTTAGCAGAATCTTTAAATTTGACTCATAAATTATTAGGAGAGATAACTGGTGAATTTACTTCTGATGATTTGCTAGATCATATTTTTTCTAACTTTTGTATTGGTAAGTAGATTTGTAAAAATATAGATTAGAGGATAAAAAATGTGCCCGGAGGCGGAATTGAACCGCCGACACGGGGATTTTCAGTCCCCTGCTCTACCGACTGAGCTATCCGGGCAATTTTTATATTAGATCACTAAAAGTAAAAGATTGTCAATATTTTTTTAAAGAACTGTGTACTTCTTTAATTAAGCACTTTAATTTCTTTTTTAAATACGACTAATTTAATAAAAAATGTTTTTTAACCCTTGAAAGTTTAAATAAAGATCCCTATATTTAAAAGTAAGAGATCATTTTAATAAAAAATTTTTTTAAAAAATATTAAGCAAGATTATTCACAGGAGTGTTATCAATATGAAAATTCGTCCGTTGCATGATCGTGTGCTTGTGAAACGTAAAGAAGTAGAATCAAAATCTTCAGGTGGAATTGTTCTTACTGGTTCTGCTGCAGAAAAATCTACTCGAGGTACAGTTTTATCAGTAGGTAAAGGTCGCATTTTGGATAATGGAAGTATTAAATCTTTAGATGTTAAAGTTGGTGATGTAGTTATTTTTAATGAAGGTTATGGTGCAAAAACAGAAAAAATCGATAATGAAGAAGTGTTGATTTTAAGTGAAAACGACATTTTAGCAATTGTTGAATAGTAAACCATGCTGTATTCATTGAAAAATATATTTAAGGAAAATATCAAAAATGGCCGCTAAAGACGTAAAATTTGGTAATGAAGCGCGTATTAAAATGCTTCGCGGAGTTAATGTTTTAGCTGATGCAGTAAAAGTAACTTTGGGTCCAAAAGGTAGAAACGTTGTTTTAGATAAATCTTTTGGAGCCCCAAGTATTACTAAAGACGGCGTGTCAGTAGCTCGTGAAATTGAACTAGAAGATAAATTCGAAAACATGGGCGCTCAAATGGTAAAAGAAGTTGCATCAAAAGCAAATGATGCAGCTGGTGACGGTACTACTACAGCAACTTTATTAGCTCAATCTATTGTTAATGAAGGTTTAAAAGCTGTAGCTGCTGGAATGAATCCAATGGATCTTAAGCGTGGAATCGATAAAGCTGTTATAAGTGCCGTAGAAGAGTTAAAAAATTTATCTGTACCATGTTCCGACTCTAAAGCAATTACTCAAGTAGGAACAATTTCTGCAAATGCAGACGAAAAAGTTGGAGCATTAATTGCTGAAGCAATGGAAAAAGTCGGTAATGACGGAGTAATTACTGTTGAGGAAGGAACAGGTTTACAAAACGAATTAGAAGTAGTAAAGGGGATGCAGTTCGACAGAGGTTATCTGTCTCCTTACTTTATTAATAAACCAGAAACAGGGATTGTAGAACTGGAAAATCCATATATTTTAATGGCTGACAAAAAAATATCTAATATCCGTGAAATGCTTCCAATATTAGAGTCTGTCGCTAAATCTGGTAAGCCTTTATTAATTATTTCAGAAGATTTAGAAGGGGAAGCTTTAGCCACTTTAGTGGTAAACTCTATGAGAGGAATTGTAAAAGTTGCAGCAGTAAAAGCCCCTGGTTTTGGTGATCGTCGTAAAGCAATGCTTCAAGATATATCTATTTTAACTAGTGGATCTGTTATCTCTGAAGAGTTAGCAATGGAATTAGAGAAAACTACATTAGAAGATTTAGGTCAAGCTAAAAGAGTGGTTATAAGCAAAGACACAACAACAATTATTGGTGGTGCTGGAGAAAAACACACAATTAAAAGTCGAATCAGTCAGATCCGACAAGAAATTCAAGAAGCTACTTCTGACTATGATAAAGAAAAACTAAATGAACGTTTAGCTAAATTGTCAGGTGGAGTTGCAGTTCTAAAAGTAGGTGCGGCTACAGAAGTAGAAATGAAAGAAAAAAAAGCTCGTGTGGAAGACGCATTACATGCAACGCGAGCAGCTGTAGAAGAAGGTGTAGTTGCAGGTGGTGGTGTAGCGTTAGTGCGAGTAGCGGGAAAAATGTCGAATTTAAGAGGTCAAAACGAAGATCAAAACGTAGGTATTCGAGTAGCCTTACGAGCAATGGAAGCTCCGCTTCGACAAATTGTTTCCAATTCAGGTGAAGAGCCTTCTGTAGTAACTAATAATGTAAAAGATGGAAAAGGAAATTATGGTTACAACGCTGCTACTGATGAATATGGTGACATGATAGATTTTGGAATCTTAGATCCTACAAAAGTAACTCGTTCTGCTCTACAATATGCAGCTTCTGTTGCCGGTTTAATGATAACAACAGAATGCATGGTTACCGATTTACCAAAAGAAGATAAATCTTCTGATTCCAGTTCTTCTCCTGCAGGAGGAATGGGTGGTATGGGCGGAATGATGTAGTTAATGACTCAAATAATTATAATTATTTAAATTAATACAATGTCTTTTCTTCGGGCTAATTGGCCCGAAGGAGAAGGTTCTTATAACATAAAAATTATAAATTAATTCGTAAAATTTATATCTATTCTAATTTTATTGTTATAAATCTAAAAATAATTTTATACAGCGTTTTATTTAGTATTTTTTAATTTTAAATCAAATGTTCAAAATACTCTGTTTAAAAATACAGATAAATGTAAAAAATATAATTTTTTACTAACATATAACTTATGTTTTAAAATACAAAATGACATATTTTTTATAATCTTTATTTTTTAGTATGAAAAGAGGCGAGAATGAGAATTTATAATAGTAATAACTTTCGTGTAGGCTATAAAATTATATTTAATAATGAACCTTATTTAATTGAATCTAATGAATTTGTTAAGCCAGGAAAAGGACAAGCTTTTGTTCGCGTAAAATTAAGAAAATTATTAACAGGACAATTAATAGAAAAAACATTTAAATCTACTGATTCTTTAAAAGAAGCAGATATTGTAGAGCATACTTTATCCTATTTGTATAATGATAGTAATTTTTGGTATTTTATAAATACTAAAACATTTGAAGAATTGTCAATAGATAAAAAAATTGTTGGTTCTCATAAAAAATGGTTATTAGAACAAGATACATGTGTCGTTACTTTTTGGAATAACCAACCAATTTCGATTACACCTAATATTTTTGTAAACTTAAAAGTAATATATACAGAAGCTACTTTAAAAGGAGATACAGTTAATACTGGTACTAAACTTGCTAAGTTAAGTACAGGTGCTTTTGTAAAAGTACCGCTATTTATAAAAGTAGGATCGTTAATAAAAGTAGATACTCGAACTGGTGAATACGTATCAAGAATTAAATAAAATAGATACATGTCAATATTCATTTCCTTTTACGTATTGTCGATAACTGTCCCATTCAAAAGTAAGCCATAAACTATTTCCTAAGCGCATTCTATCTATAACTCTTTCTCCTAATAAGTTTTTCATTCCTTTATGATCCAAATTGGACAACATACCAGTTGATCTTTTTGACGAAGAACGTCTGTCAACTATTTGGTTAATAATGACTTTTTCGTATCTAGATTCAGTTTGCATTCCTATTTCGTCAATCATAAGCAGATCTACACTGCTAAGATTATGTAATAAATTTTCTTCAGTAACGTTACTAGTTCCACTAAATGTTCCTTTCATGTTTGACATTAAGTCAGCCACTGTTACAATTAAAATGCTTTTATCATGTAAAATTAAATAATTTCCTATCGCAGATGCTAAATGATTTTTTCCTGTCCCCGGTCTTCCAGAAAAAATAAAACTAGCAATATTTTCGTTAAATTCTTCAGCATATCGCTTAGCAGCTTCTAGTACTTTTTTTTGACCTTCATGCTCAATTTTATAGTTTTCAAATGAACAATTCATATATAATTCACGAATTCCAGATCTGCCTAAAACACGTTGCATTTTCATAGCTTTATTTTCACGCAATATAGATTCAGAAGACAATCTACCTTGTTCTTGGTTCCAAGCTAATAAATCTTCATCATTATGAAATTTAGGTTGGATATTATTGGGCATGAGACGTTGAAGTCGTTTAAAAAAATTTCTATAAAATGTCATTATTTACCTCTAAATCCATCAGGAATTGTTTTATCAGGAACTGGTATATGAGTAATATCTCTTTGTTTTTTGAGTTTATAATTAAGAGATCTACTATTTTGTAAACTTCTTGCTAATTTTTGTTGCCATTGTATATGATAAAAAAAACAACCTTCTGCTTGCCAGTAAGCAATGAAAGATGCAAGTTCATAACTTTGAACTTCTTCTTTTAATATAATCCCCCAAAGTGCAGATTGTTGTATAAAATCAGAATCTGGAATCCATTTCTTGTGCATTGCAAATTTTTTTATTTTATTATTCTTTTTTTCTATTTTTTGGTCTTTTATATAATGTTCTTGATTGAATAATTTCTCTAAAAAATCCGAACTAACGGCGTAAAATATAGGACTATTATTTTCGAAAACTGCTACAGCACCATTTTCTGATTTTTTTAAAATATTAATTGGATTTTTGCAGAAAAATTTAAAATCTATCCCATCAGAAACTAAAATTTTCATTAATATTATATTTCATCCTATTTGTCTTATAAAATTATGTAAAATAAAAAATATATCAATTGATTTTTAAATAAAATATAGCGTATATTATATATTTTTTGATTTAAAAATATAAAGATAAAATTCTATTTTACGCGTATTTTTTTTTTTATATAGAATCCAGTTTTTTGGCATAACTAAAGAGTGTTTTTTTTCTTTTTCTATATACACGAGAGAATCTTCTTTTAACCATTTTCTGTCTTCAAGTAAATTCAAAGTTTTTTTTATCAGTTGTTTTTTGTAAGGGGGATCTACAAATATTATATCATAAGGTTTTCTTCTTTTTTTTAACCAATGAAAAGTATCAGTATGAATAACATTCATATTAGATATATTTAATTTTTTAACATTTTTAGTGAGTTTATATGCCGTTTTTTTATTTATTTCTAATGATGTAACAAATGCAGCATGACGAGATATAGCCTCAATTCCTAATGCTCCGCTTCCTGAAAAACAATCTAAACAACGAGCATTTTTTATATGTCTTTCAAGCCAGTTAAATAATGTTTCTCGTATACGATTAGTTGTAGGTTTTATATTTGGAGTATTAATTAAAGAGATCTTTTGTCTTTTTAATTTTCCGGAAATGATGTAGATTTTTCCTTTTTTTTTTGAAAAATAGTTATTCATTTTTTTAGATTATTAATATTAATAGTATTGATTACTTTATTACAAAAATAATTCGATTGTATACTCAATATATTAAAAATTTTTAATGATGTATTTATTTAAATATCAAAAATAGAAGTCATTTTTTAGTTTCTTGAAAGTATGAGGTTGATAATATGAAAGATAATCCAAAAAATAGTTTTTTTTCCTGGTTAACTTCCAAAGTTAAAAGAAAACGTACAAAAAACGATATTAAATCTATCAAGTTTAAAGATAAAGAAAAAGTTGAATCTTTATCAAAAAATAAGTTGCGTGTTAAAGAAAAAGATTTAGATAAAATTTCAAAAACATTAGATTTTTTTGATGCTGTCAAAGTTCACAAAAACAAAAACAAGTTTGAAAGTATAGAAGAATCTGGTAAAAATTTAATTAGTATCAAAGATAGTTCTAGTTTAAAAAAAAATTTTTTTATAAATTTAAAGGAAAGTTTAAAAAAAACAAAATTATTTTTTGACAATAAAATTAGTTGTTTGTTCTCATCCAAAAAGATAGATGATTCTCTTTTTAAAGAATTAGAAGAAAAACTTTTACTCGCTGATATTGGAATTAATACTACTAATTTTATTATTGAAAGATTAATTAATGATATTAATGAAGAAAATTTACAAAGTTCTGAAAAAATATATTTTTTGCTAAAAAATAATATGCGCTCTTTATTAAAAAATGTAGAAATGCCTTTGAAGATATTAAAATATCAACCTTTTATTATTTTAATTACAGGAGTAAATGGTGTAGGGAAAACTACTACAGCCATTAAATTAGCAAAAAAATATAAGTTAGAAGGAAAATCAGTAATGTTAGCTGCAGCAGATACATTTCGAGCTGCAGGTATAGAACAATTAAAGGTACTAGGAAAAGCAAATAATATCCCAGTAATAGCGCAACGTTCTGGATCAGATCCAGCATCAGTAGTATTTGATGCAGTGAAATCTTCTATTTCTAAAAAAATTGATATTTTAATTATTGATACAGCAGGAAGATTACATAATAAATTGCATCTTATGGAAGAATTAAAAAAAATAGTTAGAGTCATTAAAAAATTAGATTCATCTGCTCCTCATGAAAAAATATTAATTATAGATGCTTGTAATGGTCAAAATACAATTAACCAAACAGAAATTTTTCATAAATCATTAAATTTAACCGGTTTAGTAATTACTAAATTAGATGGAACTGCAAAAGGAGGAGTTGTTTTTTCATTAGCGAATCAATTTTCCATTCCAATTCGATATATAGGAATTGGAGAAAAAACGTCAGACTTAGGTATTTTTAACAGTCAAGATTTTATCAATTCTATATTTTATCAAGAATAAACATAGTTTTAAATGTCAATCTTAATGTATATTTTATTAAGATAATTGTTTCGTTTACTGTAATTAGCAGTAACATAAATCTTTGATTTATTATTTTAATTAAAGTATGATATATAATTCCCACATGTTCATCATTCAGTGTATATAATTTGTTGATGCGGGAATAACAATGATCAATAAAGTACAGATTTTATCTGTTACGCCATTAGGAAATTTAGACGCTTATATTAGAATAGCTAATTCATTCCCCATGCTTTCAATTGAAGAAGAAAAATCATTGACGCAAAGATTGCGTTATAATGGAGATTTGGATGCAGCTAAAACTTTAATTCTTTCCCATCTTCGTTTTGTGATTCATATCTCACGAAATTATTCTGGATACGGTTTACTTCAATCAGATCTTGTGCAAGAAGGTAACATCGGATTAATGAAAGCAGTTCGAAAGTTTAACCCAGAAATAGGAGTTCGTCTGGTTTCTTTCGCTGTTCATTGGATTAAATCTGAAATACATGAATATGTTTTAAGAAATTGGAGAATTGTTAAAGTTGCAACTACTAAAGCTCAAAGAAAATTATTTTTTAATTTAAGAAAAAGTAAAAAAAGATTGGGTTGGTTTAATGAAGAAGAAATTAAAATAGTTGCTCGAGAATTAGGAGTTAGCAATCAAGATGTAAGAGAAATGGAATCCCGAATGTCAGCTCAAGATGTTACCTTCAATCCAATTCCAGAAGAAGACATGTTAGATAAGAAAAGTAATGGTTCAGGAATGCCATACCTAAGAGATAAAAATTCTAATTTTGCTGTTGATCTTGAAAAAAAAGACTGGAACGAGCATGCTCAAAATAAGCTCAGTAGTGCATTAATGGGCCTAGATAAAAGAAGTCGTCACATTATTTATGCTCGTTGGTTAGATAAAAATAAAAAAAATACACTACAGGCTATAGCTAATAATTATGGAATTTCTGCGGAGAGAGTTCGACAATTAGAAAAGAATGCAATGAAAAAATTGAAAATAGCTATAGAAGCTTAGTTTAGTATAATTAAAACTGAAACAGTCAAGAGTCTATATTTTATTTGATCAGATAATTATCTTTAACAGAGTATGAGAATAATTTTTTATTATACTTAAAACTCATACTCTTTTTAAGATAAAAGATATGTCGCACAAATAAAATGTTTTAACGTTTTATGTAAACGTAACAAATTTATAAAAATTTTAAATTTAGTTAATATTTTTTTATTTTTAAATCAATATAATACGTAAAAAATTAAAAAATTGTGTGAATAATAAAAAATTAGTGTATTTAAAAAATAAATTTTTGTATTAGATTTTATTTATTTTGTATTTAATAAAAAATATTTTGATGGCATCATACTTAAAAAATATTTTTCAATTTATTTTTTTGTAAATAATCTGTGAGAAGCTATTGGTATCAATCTTTATTTTTTAGATCTCTTTATCTTTTTGATTAATAGAATTAAAATAAGAAACGCATTTTTTAAAAAATATATCTTTTTTGAAAAATTTTTAATAATATTTGAAGAAAATCTCTTATTTTTTCAAGTTTTTTAAATTGATAGTTTAATAGAAGTATAGTATATTTTAAATATATTTAACATTTTCTGATAACTACAAAATAATATAATTTCTTCAGATTTAGTAGATTTATCTTTTTAAATGTTTTCTAAAATATGTTATTGTATAAAATTTTTTATACTTTGAGATAATTAGATTTTATTTTTATATGCTTTTTAGATAAAAAAATTATTGAGCTAGTTGTTTTTATCATAAATGTTTTATTTTATATAATTTATTTAGAATTTAATTTTTATTTATTTTTGAATATTTATAAAAATTTAAAAATAACTTTTTAATAAGTTATTTTCAAATGTTTTTATATCTTTTGGAAGTTACATGTAAACTTTTTTATGATAAAATATACGATATTTGTTTTCAAGGTTGTTATTATGTATCGAATTATTGCATCAGATTTAGATGGAACGCTGCTTTCTCCAGAAAATAAAATAACAAAATATACTCAAAAAATTATAAGATTTTTAACAAGAAAAGGTTTTTATTTTATTTTAGCTTCAGGTCGTCATTACATAGATGTAAATGAAATTCGTAATCTTTTAAATATAAAATCTTTTATGATCACATCTAATGGTGCTCAAGTTTACGATTTAGACAATAAACTAATTTCTTGTAATTATTTAGATATAAATGTTTCACTTGAATTATGTAAATTAAAATTTTTAGATCCGGATATCATAACTCAAATATATTCTAATGATCAATGGTATGTTAATAACACTAAAATAGAAAATAATTTTTGTCCTTCTTTATCGTCTTTAAAGCATCAATGTTTTGATATCAATTCATTAGATTTTAGAAAAATTAGTAAAATATTTTTTACCAGTCATAATTTTCAAAAATTACGCAATCTAGAGAGTAAAATTATTGCTAATTTACATAGTGTAGTTAATGTTAATTTTTCAATGCCAAGTTGCTTAGAAGTCACATCTAAAAAAGCTTCAAAAGGATGCGGGTTAAAATTAATATCCAAAATTTTAAAAATATCTTTAAAAAATTTTATTTCTTTTGGAGATGGAATGAATGATCAAGATATGTTAAGTACATGCGGAAAAGCGTGCATTATGAAAAATGCAGATCCGCGTTTAAAACGTTTGCTTCCACATTTAGAAGTTATTGAAGATAATAAGAATAATGGTGTAGCAATTTTTTTATATAATATGTTTATAAAAAAAAATACATGTATTTTTTAATTTTTATTGTTATTATTAAAGATAACATTTAAATTTTAAATTTTTTAAAAAATGTTTTTTAAAGATAAAAAATATTTAAAAAATAAAAAATTTACAGTTTAATTTATTCTTTAAAAATAAATTATTTTTATTAAACACATTTATATTAATATATTTTTAAATTTTTGGTTAAAAAAAAAGATAAATACCAAAATTGTTTTTATAGATATTTATTTTTTATTTATTTTTAATTAATTAAAAATTTTTAACATTAGTATAAAATTAAAAATTATAACTATAAGTTTAAATAAAAAATAATTATGTGCTAAAATCTATATTATTTTATAATTTTTTTTATTTTTTAGTTGATTTAATTAGTACAATTATAAATAATTATATTTAATATAATTAGATTTGAGATCTATTAATAATTCTTAAGTACTTGAAGTATTTTAAAGTTTTTATTTTGATTAAAAAATTAAATATTTAGTTTTCTAAATTTTATTAAATACTAGGACGATTATGATAATTTTTATAAATCATCTTTCTTTATAAATGAATCAAAAAAATAATTTATAAAATATCAATAAATTATTAAAAATAAAAAGGAACCTAAAATGGTGATTTTAAATCATACTCTTGGATTTCCTAGAATAGGATTAAATCGTGAATTAAAGAAAGCTCAAGAAAATTATTGGTCAGGAGATTTAAATACCAAAGATTTGCTTTCAATTGGATATAATTTACGAAAAAAGAACTGGAAATTACAGAAAGAATCTGGAATTGACTACATACCAGTCGGTGATTTTGCTTGGTATGATCATGTTTTAACAACTAGTATGATGTTAGGAAATGTTCCAGAAAGGCACAACAATGGTTCTATTTTTGATATAGATACTTTATTTCGTATAGCAAGAGGATGTCCTCCGGACGTGCCTGCTTCTGAAATGACTAAATGGTTTAATACAAATTATCACTATATCGTTCCTGAATTTGTCGAAAACAAAACTTTAAAATTTTCTTGGAGTCAAATTTTAGATGAAGTTGATGAAGCATTATCTTTAGGTTATAAAGTTAAGCCTATACTTTTAGGGCCTATTACATACTTATGGTTAGGGAAAGTAAAAGGAACGAAATTTGATCGCTTAGATATGTTATATAAAATACTTCCAATTTATAAGTATGTGTTGAAAGAACTTGCTAAAAAAGGAATAGATTTTGTCCAAATTGATGAACCTGCTTTAGTATTAGAATTGCCACAAAAATGGAAAAATGCATATTCTTTTGCTTATAGCAGTCTGGACGGAATTACAAATTTATTGCTCACTACATATTTTGAAAGTATTGAGCACAATATAGAATTTATACGAAATTTACCTATTTATGGTATTCATATTGATTTAGTTTTTGGTAAATATGATTTACCATCTTTTAATACAAATTTACCAGAGCACTGGATGTTATCTTTAGGTGTTATTAATGGTCGAAACGTTTGGAGATCTGATCTGGTAAAATGGTTTAAAATTATTTCAAATGTGTCAAAAATTCGTAAAAATTTAATAATTGGATCTTCATGTTCTTTATTACATGTTCCAATGGATTTAAATACAGAAGAAAACTTAGATAAAGAAGCGAGACAGTGGTTTTCTTTTGCTGTTCAAAAATGTATAGAATTGTCTTTACTTTCAAACTCATTAAAGGATAATGAAATTCATTCTATTCAAAAATGGAGCTTGCCTATTTATGAACGTGTTTTTTCTAAAAGAGTACATAAATCTGAAGTTAAAAATCGATTATCTAAAATTTTAATTAAAGATTATAAACGATTAAATACTTATAATATTCGTGCTAAGCAACAAAAAGAAAGATTGAATCTTCCGATTTTGCCAACAACTACTATCGGTTCTTTTCCTCAAACAATTGATATTAGAAAGATGAGACATGATTTTAAAAAAGGGTTAATCAATGAAAAGGAGTACAAAAAAAATATTAAAAAACATATTCAAAAAGTTATATTAACACAAGAAGAACTAGATATAGATGTTTTAGTTCATGGGGAATTTGAAAGAAATGACATGGTTGAATACTTTGGAGAACATTTAGATGGATTTATTTTCACTGATAATGGCTGGGTTCAGAGTTATGGTTCACGTTGTGTAAAACCGCCGATAATAATCGGCGATATTAGTCGGTTAAAATCAATTACTACTGAATGGTCTAAATATGCTCAATCTTTAACAAAAAGACCAGTAAAAGGAATGTTAACAGGTCCAATTACTATTTTATGTTGGTCTTTCATAAGAGAAGACATTTCATCTCAAGAAATTGCGAAACAAATTGCATTAGTATTGCGCGATGAAGTTATGGATTTAGAAAAAGAAAATATACGAATTATTCAAATTGATGAACCAGCACTACGTGAAGGGCTTCCTTTACGAAAAAGTTGCTGGTCTAAATATTTATCTTGGGCAACGGATGCCTTTCGGCTAAGTTCTTCAGGTGTAAAAAATAGCACTCAAATTCATACACATATGTGTTATTGCGAATTTAATGATATTATGGATGCTATTGCTTCACTGGATGCTGATGTCATTACGATTGAAACTTCTCGTTCAGATATGGAATTATTAGAATCATTTAAAAATTTTCATTATCCAAACGACAT
Source organism: Buchnera aphidicola (Muscaphis stroyani) (assembly GCF_005080865.1). NCBI lineage: Bacteria > Pseudomonadati > Pseudomonadota > Gammaproteobacteria > Enterobacterales > Erwiniaceae > Buchnera > Buchnera aphidicola. The sequence continues at coordinate 29,984 of NZ_CP034861.1, forward strand.
CGGTCCTGGAGTATATGATATCCATTCTAAAAATATACCTAGTGTAAAATGGATTTATTCACTTCTTATGAAAGCAATAAATTATATTCCTATAGAACAAATTTGGGTAAATCCAGATTGTGGATTAAAAACTAGAAATTGGGACGAGACCGTGTTAGCATTAAAAAACATGATTACTGCAACAAAAAAAATAAGAAAAAATATTGAAATTAATAAGTTAAATTAATTTATATTTTTATTATTTTAAATCAATTGTTTATTAAATCATCGTTTAGATTTTATATAAAATAATCTAAAAGGTGATTTAATATTTTTTATATATAAAAAAATTTTTTTATCAATTAAAGTAATTTTATGAAGATATTTTAAACAATAAATACTATCAGTATATATTTTTTAAAAAACAATTTGATAAAAATTTAGTGCCTGAAGTGGCGCTTATTAGTAAAAATCATTGCTATGTTATATTCGTTAGCAGCTTGAATAATTTCTTGATCACGTTTAGATCCTCCAGGTTGAATGATACATTTAATACCTATTGAAGCAGCGCTATCAATTCCATCTCGAAAAGGGAAAAAAGCATCAGAAGCCATAGTAGATCCGGTGATATTTATTTTTTGATCTTTTGCTTTAATATTAGCAATTTTAGTTGAATAAATTCGACTCATTTGACCTGCTCCAATGCTGATAGTAGTACCGTTAAACCCATAAACTATTGCATTTGATTTAACAAATTTTGCAACTTTCCAACAAAAAATAGCATCTTTTAGTTCTTGCGTTGTTGGAAACCTTTTAGTGACAAATTTCCATTTTTTATAATTCATATCATCATAATCGTATTCTTGCAAAAGTAGTCCATAATTTATTTTTTTAAAATCTAATCCGATTTGACATTTTTTAATTTTTCCAGAAATGAGCACTCTTATATTGGATTTTTTTTTCAAAATTTTTAAAGCAAGAGAATTTATTTTAGGAGCAATAAGAACTTCAACGAACTGTTTTTCTACAATTTCTTGAGCTGTTTTTTCATCTAATACTGAATTAAAAGCAACTATTCCCCCAAAGGCTGATACAGGATCTGAACGATATGCAGATAAATATGATTTTAAAAGAGAGTTGCTTTCTGAAACACCACAAGGATTTCCATGTTTAACAATGACGCATGCTGGATTGATAAATTCTTTAACACATTCTAATGCAACTTCAGCATCAGAAATATTGTTATATGATAAAACTTTTCCTTGCAATTGATTAGAACAACTAATTGTTCCGGTGGATGATGATATATTTTTTTCTATATATAAAGATGATTTTTGATGTTGATTTTCGCCGTATCTTAAATTTTGTTTTTTAATAAATTTTAAATTTATTTCATTTGGAAAATTTTTATTTATACATTTTTTATTAAAAACATTTTTTTTAAAAAAATACTGAGAAATTTTTTTTTCGTATGATAAAGTGTATCTAAAAGCTTTATCTGCTAAATCAAGTCTATTTTCTATTGTGAAAGAATTATTTTTTACTTTATTTATAACTGACTGAACATCTAATAAATCTACTATAACTATAACGTTTTTATAATTTTTAGCAGCAGCTCTAACAAGTGTTGGTCCACCAATGTCAATGTTTTCGATTATGTCATCTATTTTATTTTTTGGATTTTTTTGTACTTTTTCAAATGGGTAAAAATTTACAATAACCATGTTGATTGAGGAAATATTATAAAAATTCATGATTAATTGATCTTCGTTTCCTCTGTTTAATATACCCGCTAAAATTTTTGGGTGTAACGTTTTGACACGTCCGTTCATTATTTCTGGAAAGTTAATATAATCAGATATGCTAGTTACTGGAATATTATGCTTATGTAAAGTTTTTGAAGTGCCTTCTGTGGCAAACAAACTGATTTTGTTTTTTACTAGATTTTTTGATATTTTTACAATATTTTGTTTATCATATACACTGATTAAAGCATTTTGAATAATATTAATTGCATTCATAATATATTATCTTTTTTTTTGAAAACATGCTCATTAAAACATGTATTACAATGTATTTAAGTGAATTTACATTTTTTAAAGAAAGTTACATTTTAAAAAATAAAATATAATATGCATTAACTTTTTAATTTGTATACTATAAATAATATACACAATGTTTATGCATTAAAAAATATATGTAATTCATATTTTTATCAGGGGCGTTTTGCCCCTCTTAAAGGATTTTATTATATAACTATTTAATGGCATTTTTTAAATTTTTTCCAGATATAAAACTAGGTACTTTTGTAGCGGGAATAATAATTTCTTTCCCTGTTTGAGGATTACGACCAGTACGAGATGCTCTTAAATTGACTTTAAAAGTTCCAAATCCAACTATTTGTACTGACTCTCCTTTTTTTAGAGATTCAACAATTGCAGATAAAGTTGTATCTAAAGTAGATTTTACTTGTATTTTAGGCAAATTAGATTTTTCAGAAATAACATTAATTAATTGCGTTTTATTCATGATTATTCCTTTTTTTGTTTTCTAAAAATTTTGTTAATTTGTAATGTTTAAATATTTTTATTTTTTGTTTCATAGTAAGCGATTATTTTTTCAAATATTGTCAAATTTATTGTGCAGTATATATTTTTTGAACATTAAAATGTAAAACAATATTTTTTTGTTATTTGTTATGGCCTTTAAAAAAAATATATGTTTATTTTAAAAAATTGTTTTTTAAAATTTAATTTATTATTCTTTAATAAAAATTTTATACTTTTATTTTGTCTGTTATTATAAAAAAGAATCTACAATTAAGATGCAATTAGTTACTAGAATTGAAATCATTATTAAGAGTCGAGTTTAAAAGCTCTGACAAACTAGCAGATGCTTCTTCAGCGCTAACTTGGGAATTATTAATAGTAGCTGAATGATGATTTTCTATATGACGGCGTTCTAAACGTTCTTTATGATATGCGTATCCAGTACCTGCAGGGATTAAGCGTCCAACAATAACATTTTCTTTTAATCCTCTCAATTCATCTTTCTTTCCTGCGACCGCAGATTCTGTTAAAACTCTTGTTGTTTCTTGAAACGAAGCGGCTGATATAAACGATTCAGTTGCTAGAGATGCTTTAGTAATTCCTAATAAATCTCTTGCAAATATAGCAGGAATTTTATTATTTTTTTCTAAAATTTTATTTGATATTTTTATTCTTGAAAATTCTACTTGTTCTCCTTCTAAAAAATCTGAATCTTTGGATTTAATTATAGTGGCTTTACGAAGCATTTGTCTAATGATAACTTCAATATGCTTATCATTAATTTTTACACCTTGTAATCGATATACTTCTTGTACTTCATTGACAATATATTTAGTGACAGATTGAACGCCTCTCAATCGAAGTATGTCATGAGGTGATTCTGGACCATCAGAAATTACGTCTCCACGTTCGACTCTTTCTCCTTCAAATACATTTAGCTGTCTCCATTTTGGAATCATTTCTTCATAAGATTCGTTGCCATCAATTGGTGTAATTATTAATCTTCTTTTTCCTTTTGTTTCTTTTCCAAATGAAATAATTCCGCTAATTTCAGCTAAAATTGCTAATTCTTTAGGGCGTCGAGCTTCAAATAAATCAGCTACTCTCGGAAGTCCTCCAGTGATATCTTTAGTTCCACCGGATTCTTGTGGAATTCTAGCTAAAGTGTCTCCAGAACTAATTTTTATTCCATCATTAATCTGAATGATAGTTCTGCCTGGTAAAAAATATTGTGCTGGTACATCAGTTCCTGAAATTAATACATCATGTCCATTTTTATTAATTATTTTTAAAGCAGGCCTTAAATCTTTTCCAATAGCTGTTCGTTCAGCTGTTTCTAATATAACTATAGATGTCAGACCAGTTAATTCATCTGTTTGTCTAGTAATACTTTGTCCATCTATCATATCCATAAATCGAACATAACCATTAACTTCAGTGATTACTGGCATGGTATGTGGATCCCATTTTGCAACAGTTTCTCCTGAATTAACTTTTGATCCGTGACCTTTTGCCATAATTGCACCATAAGGTACTTTATAACTTTCTTTGGTTCTTTTGAATTGATCTACAATATTAAGTTCAACATTTCTAGAAGTAATTACTATTTTTTCTGAAGAATTAGTGACAAATTTAGCGTTTTTAAGATTTATAGTGCCTGAATTTTTGACTTGAATACTAGATTCTGCTGCTGCTCTTGAAGCGGCTCCTCCTATATGAAAAGTTCTCATAGTCAGCTGTGTTCCAGGTTCTCCTATAGACTGAGCTGCAATAACCCCGATTGCTTCGCCCTTATTGACTAAGTTTCCACGAGCCAAATCTCTTCCATAACAATTAGCGCATACACCAAAATCTGTATCACAGTTAACAACTGATCGCACTTTAACAGTATCTATAGAGTATTTTTCTAATATGTCACACCATTGTTCATTTAGTAATGTGTTACGTTTAATTAAAGTTTCTTCTGTATTTGGAATATGAATGTTTTCTGCAGTAACACGACCTAATACACGCTCTCTTAATGGCTCTTTTACATCATCACCTTCAATTAAAGAAGTCATTAAAATACCTTCATGAGTTTCACAATCGTCTTGAGTGACAACTAAATCTTGAGCAACATCTACTAGTCGACGTGTTAGGTAACCAGAATTAGCTGTTTTTAATGCTGTATCTGCTAATCCTTTTCGTGCCCCATGAGTGGAGATAAAATATTGAAGAACATTTAAACCTTCTCTGAAGTTTGCAGTAATTGGTGTTTCAATAATAGATCCGTCAGGTTTCGCCATTAAACCTCTCATTCCTGCTAATTGTCGAATTTGCGCAGCAGAGCCTCTAGCTCCTGAATCGGCCATCATAAATATACTGTTAAAAGATATTTGTTTTTTTTCTTCTCCCGCTTTATTTATTACTGATTCTGTAGATAGATTTTTCATCATTGCTTTAGCTACTCGTTCATTTGCTGCTGCCCAGATATCAATTACTTTATTATACCTTTCACCTGCAGTGACTAATCCAGATTGAAATTGTTCTTGTATTTCAGCGACTTCAATCTCTGTTTCAGTAATAATTTCTGCTTTCTTTTTTGGTATAACCATATCATCAATACCAACAGAAGCTCCAGATCTTGCTGCATATGCAAACCCTGTATACATAATTTGATCAGCGAAAAATACTGTAGATTTTAATCCTAAAATCCGATAGCAAGTATTCAGCATTTTTGAGATATCTTTTTTTCCTAAAGTTTGGTTAACCATACTAAAAGATAATCCTTTAGGAACAATCATCCACAAAATTGCTCTACCAATTGTAGTATGAATTATTTTTTGATTTGAACTAAAATATTTATCTTTATTTTTTTTATGTTCCGTTATGCGAACCTTTACAAGAGAATGAAGTTCAGCAATTCCTAATCGATACACTTTTTCAGCTTCATTAGGTCCATTTAGTATCATGCCTTCTCCTTTTCCATTGATTTTTTCGCGAGTCATATAATATAATCCCAAAACCACATCTTGCGAGGGAACAATAATAGGTTCTCCATTAGCGGGGGATAAAATATTATTCGTAGACATCATTAAAGCCCGGGATTCTAATTGGGCTTCTATGGTCAAAGGTACGTGTACCGCCATTTGATCTCCATCAAAATCAGCATTATAAGCTGCGCAAACTAATGGATGGAGTTGAATTGCTTTTCCTTCAATAAGTACTGGTTCAAACGCTTGAATTCCTAATCTATGTAAAGTAGGGGCTCGGTTTAAAAGAACTGGATGTTCTCGAATCACTTCGTCTAAAATATCCCATACTACAGACTCTTCTCTTTCTACCATTTTTTTTGCTGCTTTAATAGTAGTCGCTAAACCACGAACCTCTAATTTTCCATATATAAATGGTTTAAAAAGTTCGAGCGCCATTTTTTTAGGCAATCCGCATTGATGCAATCGAAGATAAGGACCTACAGTAATTACAGAACGACCAGAGTAATCTACACGTTTTCCAAGAAGATTTTGTCGAAATCTTCCTTGTTTTCCTTTAATCATATCAGCTAATGATTTAAGAGGTCTTTTATTTGATCCTGTAATAGCTCGGCCTCTTCTTCCATTATCAAGCAATGCGTCTACTGATTCTTGTAGCATTCTTTTTTCATTGCGAACAATAATATCCGGAGCAGCTAAATCAAGTAAACGTTTAAGACGATTATTTCTATTAATAACGCGACGGTATAAATCATTTAAATCAGATGTTGCAAATCTTCCTCCGTCTAATGGAACTAACGGTCTAAGATCAGGAGGTAAAACTGGTAGAACTGTTAAAATCATCCATTCTGGTTTATTATGAGATTGTATAAAAGATTCTAATAATTTAATTCTTTTTGTTATCTTTTTTCTTTTAGTTTCAGAGTTAGTATCGTTTAATTCAGATCTCAACATACTACATTCTTTTGTAAGATTAATATTTTTTAATAAATATTGAATAGCTTCTGCTCCCATTTTTGCTTGAAATTCATCTCCGAATTCTTCTAATGCATCTAGGTATTGTTCTTCAGTTAAAATTTGACGTTTTTCAAAATTAGTCATTCCAGACTCAATTACAACGTATGATTCGAAATAAAGAACTCTTTCAATGTCTCTTAAAGGCATGTCTAATAACAAGCCTATACGTGATGGAAGAGATTTTAAAAACCAGATATGAGCAGTAGGAGAAGATAATTCTATATGACCCATTCTATCTCTTCTTACTTTGCTTTGTGTGACTTCAACTCCGCACTTTTCACAAATTACACCACGGTGTTTTAATCTTTTATACTTTCCACATAGACATTCATAGTCTTTAACAGGGCCAAAGATTCGAGCACAAAATAATCCATCTCTCTCCGGTTTAAATGTTCTGTAATTAATAGTCTCTGGTTTTTTAACTTCTCCAAACGACCAAGATCGAATCATATCAGGTGAAGCTAATGAAATTTTAATAGCATCAAAATTTTCGTTTTTAGTTTGGGCTTTTATAAATTTTAATAAATCTTTCACTCATAATCTCTCATTAGAAGAAGTTGTTTTTAAACTTAATAATTTTATAAATATATGTTTATTATTAAAAAATAATTTTAATTTTTTATTCATTTTCTAATTCAATGTTAATGCCTAATGATCGAATTTCTTTTAATAAAACATTAAAAGATTCTGGCATGCCGGGTTCCATTTGATGATTTCCATCTACAATGTTTTTATACATTTTAGTTCTACCGTTTACATCATCAGATTTGACAGTTAGCATCTCTTGTAATGTATACGAAGCTCCATATGCTTCTAATGCCCAAACTTCCATTTCACCAAAACGTTGCCCACCAAATTGAGCTTTTCCGCCTAATGGCTGCTGAGTAATTAAACTGTAGGATCCAGTGGATCGAGCATGCATTTTATCATCAACTAAATGATTAAGTTTTAACATATACATATAACCTACAGTGACTGGTCGTTCAAATTTTTCTCCAGTTCTGCCATCAAAAAGATTAATTTGACCTGAAGAAGGAAGATCTGCAAATTTTAACATTTGTTTAATTTCATTTTCTTGAGCTCCATCGAATACTGGAGTAGAAATAGGAATTCCATGTCTTAAGTTTTTTGCTAAGCAAAGTATTTCTTTATCTGAAAATGTATCTAAATTAATTTTTTGTCTTAAATTTTCACCTAAATCAAAAGTTTTTTGAATAAACTTTCTTAAATGAGATATTCTTTTTTGATTTTTTAGCATTTGATTGATTTTATCACCAATGCCTTTAGCAGCCATTCCCAAGTGTGTTTCCAATATTTGTCCGATGTTCATACGAGAAGGAACGCCTAGTGGATTTAAAACAATATCGACTGGTACTCCTTTCTCATCGTAAGGCATGTCTTCAATAGGATTAATTTTAGAAATTACTCCTTTATTACCATGCCTTCCTGCCATTTTATCACCAGGTTGAATTTGACGTTTAACGGCTAAATAGACTTTTACTATTTTTAAAACTCCAGGAGCAAGATCATCTCCTTGTGTTATTTTTCGGCGTTTTAATTCAATTTTTTTTTCAAATTCTAATTTTAACTCACGGTGTTGTTTTAATAGTTCTTCTATTTCTTTTTTCTTTTCTTTTGGTTTTATTTCTATTGAAAACCATTTTTCATGTGATAACTGATTAAGTTGGTCAGATTTAACACCTAGAGATAAAAGTGTTTTTTTTGTGTGATTAAATAAACTTAATTCAAATATTTTAAACTCTTCTGTAAGATCTTTTTTAGCTTGTTTTAATTGCATGTCTTCAATTTCTAATGTTCTTTTATCCTTTTTTACACCATCTCTTGTAAAAATTTGAACATCAATTACAGTTCCTGACACTCCGTTTGGAACTCTAAGAGAAGAATCTTTTACATCTGATGCTTTTTCCCCGAAAATGGCTCGGAGAAGCTTTTCTTCTGGTGTTAATTGTGTTTCTCCTTTTGGAGTAACTTTTCCTACAAGAATATCGCCCCCAGTTACTTCAGCTCCAATATAAACAATTCCAGATTCATCAAGTTTTGAAAGAGCGGCTTCACCTACATTAGGTATATCAGAACTTATTTCTTCTGATCCTAGTTTAGTATCTCTGGATATACAAGATAGTTCTTGAATATGAATAGTAGTAAATCTATCTTCCTGAACAATTTTTTCAGATACTAATATAGAGTCTTCAAAATTATATCCATTCCATGGCATAAATGCGACTCTCATATTTTGACCTAATGCTAATTCCCCTAAATCAGTAGAAGGTCCATCCGCTAAAACATCACTTTTTTCAATATTCTCATTAAGTTGGACGCATGGTTTTTGATTAATGCAGGTGTTTTGATTTGACCGAGTGTATTTAGTTAAGTTATAAATATCAATTCCAGCTTCTCCAGCATGCATTTCTTGTTCATGTACTTTAATAACTATCCTTGATGCGTCAACATATTGAATTAAACCACCTCTTTTTGCTACTACTGTTACTCCTGAATCAACAGCTACAGCTCTTTCCATTCCTGTTCCGACTAGAGGCTTGTCAGTTTTAAGAGTAGGTACAGCTTGACGTTGCATATTAGCTCCCATTAAAGCTCTATTTGCATCATCGTGTTCTAAAAAAGGAATCAAAGATGCTCCTACTGATACGATTTGTTGAGTGGATACATCCATATACTCGACTTGATTGGAATTAAATAAACTAGATTCTCCTTTGTGTCGACAAGTAACTAAATCATCAGTAAAATAACCTTTTTTATCAAGATTAGTATTTGCTTGAGCAATGATATAATTACCTTCTTCTATGGCAGACAAATAATTAATCTCTTTAGTAACTAGTCTATCTCGTACTTTTCGATAAGGTGTTTCTAAAAAACCATATGAATTTGTTCGAGCGTATACTGATAAAGAGTTAATTAATCCAATATTAGGTCCTTCTGGAGTTTCTATGGGACATACTCGTCCATAGTGAGTAGGGTGCACATCTCTTACTTCGAATCCTGCTCTTTCTCTTGTTAACCCTCCTAATCCTAATGCTGAAATACGTCTTTTATGCGTGATTTCTGATAAAGGGTTATTTTGATCCATAAATTGAGATAATTGACTAGAACCAAAAAATTCTTTAACAGCTGCTGATATTGGTTTTGCGTTAATCATATCTTGAGGCATAAGAGTATCTGCATCACCAATAGACAATCTTTCTTTTACGGCTCTCTCTACTCTAACTAATCCTATTCTAAATTGATTTTCTGCCATCTCTCCAACTGATCTAATTCTTCGATTACCTAAATGATCAATGTCATCTACTTCACCTTTTCCATTTCTAATCGAAACTAATTTTTTAATTACATCAATGATATCTTCTTTTTCTAATGTATTAGATCCTTTAATCTTTGATCGAAGAAGAGATCTATTAAATTTCATTCGACCTACAGACGAAAGATCATATCTGTCTTCAGAGAAAAATAAATTTTCAAATAAATTTTCTGCAGCTTCTTTTGTTGGAGGCTCTCCAGGTCTCATCACGCGATAAATTTCTATTAAAGCATTTGTTCGATCACTGATAGAATCAATTCGTAATGTTTCAGAAATATATGGTCCATGATCTAAATCGTTTGTAAATAACGTTTCAATAGATAAAAATTTTAACTTTTGAATTTTTTTTAACACTTCTAAAGATAATTCTGTATTAGCTAAAATGATTGTTTCATTTGTATTTTTATCTAAGTAGGTTTTAGATACAATTCTACCTAAAATATACTCAACTGGAACATCAATTAGTGTTATTTTTTGATTTTTGAGATTCTGGATGTGTTTAGCTGTAATACGACGACCTTTTTCTATATAAATTGTTCCGTTTTTTTCAATATTGAATGAAGCAGTTTCTCCTCTTAATCTTTCAGGAATTAATTGCAGTTGTATCTTGTTGTCTGTCATGATAAAAATATTTTTTTCAAAAAATAAATCTAATATTTCTTCCGTGTTGTAATTTAAAGCCCTTAAAATAATACTGACTGGAAGTTTTCTTCTTCTATCAATTCTCACAAATAAATTATCTTTAGGATCAAACTCAAAATCTAACCAAGAACCTCGGTATGGAATTATTCGTGCGTTGTATAAAACTTTTCCTGAAGAGTGTGTTTTTCCTTTATCGCTATCAAAAAAAACTCCTGGACTTCTATGTAGTTGAGAGACAACTACTCTTTCTGTACCATTTATTATAAATGTTCCATTATCGGTCATTAGAGGAATTTCGCCCATATAAACTTCTTGCTCTTTAATGTCTTTAACAGTAGATTCTGATATATCTCTTTCATAAATGACAAGTCTTAACTTTACTCTTAATGGAGCAGAGTAAGTTGCTCCTCTTATTTGACATTCTTTAACATCAAATATTGAGTCTCCTAAACGATAGCTAACATACTGAAGTTCAGAATTTTTATTATAACTTTTTATAGGAAATACAGATCTAAATGCTGCTTCTAATCCGTTCTGACCTTTTATATCGGGTTTAATAAAGTTTTTGAAAGAATCTAGTTGAATTGAAAGAAGATATGGTATATCTAAAACTTGAGGACGTTTTCCAAAATCTTTACGAATGCGTTTTTTTTCAGTATAAGAGTAGATCATGGGGGTTCCTAAGCTCTCTAAAAGATAAGTGTATTCTGAATATATTATTTTTTTGTCTGAAGGGAGGGAGCATTTATGTCTAATTTATTTTTAAAGATAATTAAATTTTTTAAAAGATTATTTTCTTAAAATTAAAAATTTTTACAGAAAATAATATAACTTTTTGATTAAAAAGGCTGGCGAGTTACAGTCACCAGCCTCTCTTAGAAAGTTAATTAAATTGTATTGCGCACAATAATTTGTTTATTTAATTTCGATTTCAGCACCAACATCTTCTAATTTTTTTTTGAGTGATTCTGCATCTGTTTTACTTAAGTTTTCTTTTAAAACAGTTGGAGCTGATTCTACTAAATCTTTAGCTTCTTTTAGTCCTAAACCAGTTGCGCTCCGAACAGTTTTAATTACTGGAACTTTGTTTGGTCCAACAACTTTTAGAAAAACATCAAATTCTGTTTTTTCTTCAGCTGGTTTTTTTTCGTGGTCATTTCCAGAATGTGAAGATATATTAGCAGAAACTCCAAATTTTTTTTCCATTTCTGAGATAAGTTCTACTATATTCATAACAGACATTTCTGATACAGCGTCCAAAATTTGCTCTTTAGTTATAGACATGACAACACTTCCTGATAAATAATAGAATTATTTTAGATATTATTAAAGTACAAAATAAATTTTTTAAGAGATTTCTTTTTTCTTTTTTATAGCAGATAATATATAAACAAATTTTCCAGCAGCTGACATTTTTAACGTAATCAAAAGTTTAGTGATTGCTTCTTTATGAGTAGGCATTTCTGCAAGTTGATTAATTTCTAACATTGAGAGTAATTTACCTTCAAAAGCAGCTCCTGTAATTTTGAATTGATCATTTTTCATTGAAAATTTTTTAAATAATCTTGCTCCACTTCCAGGATGGTTCATTGAGTAAGCGATGAAAGTAGATCCTTTTATTTTTTTTTTTAAACATTCAAAAGCAGTGTTTTGAATTGCTAAAGTTAATAAAGTATTGCGAACAATACTCATATATACTCCGACTTTTCGTCCAGATTTTCGAAGCTGATTCATTTTGTTTACAGAGATACCTTGAGAATTAGCAGTGATAGCTGATAATGCTACGTTTGATATTTTATTAATTTTGGAGACAATATTTTTTTTTGTATCAAGACTTAATGCCATGTATCGGATTCTCCTATGTTGTTTCGAGAGAAATGATTTTTAATTTTTTAAGATAATAAAAAATATTTTTGACAGTAATGAGTTTTTAAAATATGTTTTAGTATTGTATTATCGTTCTTGTAAAAAATTTTTTAATGAAACACTATTATAAATAGATTTTAACAATATTTTTTTGATTCAAAATTAACTTTGGATTTTTGAAACAATGGGGTTTTTATTATAAACAATTTTTTTATTGTAAAAAAAATAAATTAACTATAAAGTTAAACTAGATTGATCAATAATTAAACCAAAGCCCATAGTAGTTGATAGTACTATTTTCTTAATGTATATTCCTTTTGATTTTGGTGGTTTTGATTTTTTTATTGAAGATACAAAACAGTTAAAGTTTTCTTTTATTTTGTTTTCATCAAAATTAATTCTTCCAATCGTAGAATGAACAATTCCATTTTTGTCGTTACGATAGTGAATCTGCCCATTTTTTGCATTTTTAACCGCTTCTGAAATATTATTCGTAACTGTTCCTGATTTTAGGCTTGGCATTAATCCTCTAGGTCCTAGTATATGACCTAATTTCATTACTGTTTTCATAGCATCAGAAGAAGCAATAGCTGCTTCAAAATTCACACCTTCTATATTTATTTTTTCACATAATTCTTCCATTCCAACCAGTTCTGCTCCTGCATTTTTTGCTATTTGAACATTTTCGCCTTGAGTAAATACAGCAACTCGGGTGAATCGGCCAACACCATGAGGCAATATTATAGAATCTCTGATATTTTGATCAGATTTTTTAGGATCTATTCCTAAATTAATCGATACATCAATACTTTCTATAAAGCGTACTACAGATGATTTTTTTAATAATTTAATCGACTCATCGATGCTGTATAATTTTTTTAAATCAATTAATTTTTTTGTTTTTTTTCTTCTTTTAGTCAGTTTTTTCATTATACGCCTCAATGATCAAACCTATAGATTTGGCAGTTCCTTCAATAGAACGCATTATATTTTCAATATTAGAACCAGTCATATCTTTACTTTTTATGACTGCTATTTCCTTTATTTGAGATTGAGTTATTTTTCCAATTTGTTCTATTTTAGGCTTTTTAGATCCTAATTTAACTCCCGCTGCTTTTTTTAATAATACAGATGCTGGTGGTGTTTTTGTTATAAATGTAAATGAACGATCTGAATAAACTGTAATAATGACAGGTATAGGAAGTCCTTTTTCTATAGATTCTGTTTGTAAATTAAAAGATTTGCAAAATTCCATAATATTCACGCCTTTTTGACCTAAAGCAGGGCCAATAGGTGGGCTTGGGTTTGCCATTCCAGCTGCTACTTGAAGCTTAATATAAGACTGTATTTTTTTAGCCATTTTTATTATTCTCTTAACTGAAATTATATTTTGCAAAAAAATTTAATTATTTTTAACTTTTTTCTACTTGTCGAAAATCAAGTTCGACTGGCGTGGATCTTCCGAAGATAGAAACAGATACTTTTAATCTGCTTTTTTCATAATCCACTTCTTCTACTATTCCGTTAAAATCTGAAAAAGGTCCGTCGTTAACACGAATCATTTCTCCTGGTTCAAAAAGAGTTTTTGGTCTCGGTTTATCCCCAATTTGACGCATTCTATTAATAATAGTTTGAACTTCTTGATCACTAATAGGAGATGGTTTATCTGATTTTCCACCTATAAAACCTAACACTCTAGGAATATTTCTAATTAAATGCCAAGTTGTGTCAGTCATGATCATTTGAATTAAAACGTATCCAGGAAAGAATTTATATTCGCTTTTTCGACGTTGACCGCCTCTAATTTCAACGACTTCTTCAGAAGGAACCATCACTTCTCCAAACAAATTTTCTATTTTATTTAATTTTACATGTTCTCGTATTGATTGTGCTACACGACTTTCGAATCCAGAAAAAGCTTGTAATACATACCATCTTTTTTTTTGACTCTCACGCATCTTTAGAACCTTAAACGAATTATAAATGCTATTAAACGAAATATAATGCTATCTAAACTCCATAAAAGTATAGATATTAAAATTGTTACAAAAATAATAGCGCATGTAGTGTATAAAGTTTCTTTATATTCAGGCCATATTATTTTTTGAATTTCCATTTTAGACGCATTTATATATGAATATATATTTTTTCCTTTTTCTGTAGAAAATGCAACCCTAACAGCGCAAAGAACTAAAAAAGACATAATAATTAAATGGATAAAAAACTTTAATTTACCGCAGTATTGACTTATAATAAAATATAAAAAAATCAGTATAATTAAAGAAATCCATTTCATCTTTTCTAAAATTTTAGATTTTTTTTGATTATTCGTATTAGTATTCATTTTTTTCTCGAAATTATAAAATAATGATAAAAATATATTTTATTTTTTTAATTTTAACCTATTTTATCGCTATAAATTTTCAGGATAAAAAATTAATTTTTTTATAATTTTAAAAAGAATAAGAATAAAACTATTAATTTAGAATAGAATTTTGCTAATATGAAGTATTAGAATGTAGAAAATCTTAAAACAAAATCAATAGGCGAGGTTTATGGTGTAATGATCTTACATTTTTTTGATAAAAATTGAACTTTTACTTTTAACATAAAAAATTTATAAAAGCATGGTGCTGATACCCAGGTTTGAACTGGGGACCTCGCCCTTACCAAGGGCGTGCTCTACCGACTGAGCCATATCAGCTTTTATTTTTGAGCGGACAGCGGGAATTGAACCCGCGTCATCAGCTTGGAAGGCTGAGGTAATAGCCATTATACGATGTCCGCTTTGGATTTTTTGATTGGTGGGAGAAGGATTCGAACCTTCGAAGTCTATGACGGCAGATTTACAGTCTGCTCCCTTTGTCCGCTCGGGAACCCCACCTTTTAAAAAATAATTGTTATATGCCGGCTACCGGAATTGAACTGGTGACCTACTGATTACAAGTCAGTTGCTCTGCCTGCTGAGCTAAGCCGGCTATTTTATAATTAATGTATTATTAAGTGTTATTGCTACCTATTATATAATTTTTAATTAGTATTGCAAGTTTTTTATAAAAAAAATTATATTTAATAATTTTTTCAAAACTGATTTTTTTAAAATGTATGATTTTAAAAAAGTATATAAACTTTTTAAAATTATCTGATAAAATCTATTTCTGGTTGAAGGAATATGTTAAATTTTTTCAAAATACATATTGTTATTATTTTTGATAATTTTAAAATTTCTAGACCTGTTGCATTTTTTCGGTTAATTAATATAAGTTTTTGTTTTTTATAAATTTCTGCATCACCGATATGAATATTTTTAAACCTGTATTTTTCAATTAACCATGCAGCAGAAATTTTTACTAAACCATTTTTTTGTAAATGCATTGGAATATTAGTGTATAAAGATGTAAGTTTTTTTAATTTTTTTTTCGAAATAATTGGATTTTTAAAGAAACTTCCAGCGCTTCCTGTTTTTTTAGGATTAGGAAGCTTATTTCTTCTTAAATAGCATATATAATTAAAAATAGAATATGGAGTAATATTTGTGCACTTTATTTTTTTTTTAAATGAATGGAAAATAATTGGATTCCATATTTTTGATAGTTTTATACCAACTGAAATAATTGCGTATCCATATTTGTACTGATGTTTAAAAATACTATTTCGATAAGAAAACTTGCATTCATTTTTATATATTCTTTTAATAGAATTATCATTCAAAGATAAAACATCTACGTATTGACATACATTTTTTAGCTCTGCTCCATAAGCTCCAATGTTTTGAATTGCAGCAGACCCTACGCATCCTGGAATTAATGCTAAATTTTCTAACCCAAAAAATCCTATTCTTAAAGAATATTTTACTAAATCATTCCATTTTTCTCCTGAATAGACATGTAATAGACAAGTCTTTTTTTTTTCTGTTACTATAATTCCTTTGATACGATTAATTACTACTATTCCTTGATAGTTTTTCAAAAAGAGAACATTACTTCCTTCACCTAAGATAATAAAAGGAATGGAATAAAATTTACATGTATTCCATACATTAATCAGTGATTGAATTGTTTTTACAAAAACAATTTTTTTTGCCGTTACATTAATTTTAAATGTATTTAACTTTTTTAAAGATTCGTAAGAGAAATATTTTTTTTTAAACATTTAATTTATATAAAAGTGTTTTAGTTTTTATGTCAATTATAAGAAATTAAATATTAATTAAATATAATTATGGAGTTTTAAATGAAAAATTATCACAAATATCACCAGGATATTTTAAATCAAAAATTAGAAAATTATCAGAATATTATTCAATGTTCTTTTGAATTTTTTCCTCCTAAAAATTTAATTGCAGAAAAAAGATTATGGTCTTCAGTAAATGAAATATCTTCTTTAAAACCAAATTTCTTTTCTGTCACTTATGGCGCTAATAGTGGAGAAAGAAACAAAACACATCATTTTGTAAAAAAAATTAATCAGATCACAGGAGTGATAACAGCGCCACATCTTACTTGTATTGATACTACTTCAAATCAACTAAGAAAAATAGCTAAGAATTATTGGGATGATGGTATTAAGCACATAGTGGCATTAAGAGGGGACACTCTAAATAAGAATTATCAACATAAGATGTATGCATTAGATCTAGTAGTTTTATTGAAAAAAATTGCTGATTTTGATATATCTGTTGCTGCTTATCCAGAATTACATCCAGAATCGAAAAATATTCAATCTGAAATATTTTATTTGAAGAATAAAATTGATGCGGGAGCAAGTAGAGCTATCACTCAATTTTTTTTTGAAATTGAGAGTTATTTGCGTTTTCGAGATGCTTGTGTTAAAAATGGAATACAAGTTGATATTATACCAGGTATTTTACCAATTTCTAATTTTCAGCAGATAAAGCGTTTTTCTAGTATAACTAACGTTCATATTCCAAAGTGGATATTTAAAATGTTTGATGGATCAGAAAATAATTTGATGACTCAAAAAATAATAGGTTCTAGTATAGCAATAGATATTGTAAAAAATTTATGTCATGAAGGAGTAAAAAATTTTCATTTTTATACTTTAAATCAATCTGATATGGCATATTCTATTTGTCATATTTTAGGGTTAAAATAAATTATTAAACAATAATACAAAAATAAAAGTTCTTAAAAAATTTTACTTTTAAATAAAAAGTTTAAAGTTTAAAACTTAAATATTTTTTAATAGAAAATGTACACATTTTTTATATTACTC
This sequence comes from Buchnera aphidicola (Muscaphis stroyani), assembly GCF_005080865.1. Classification (NCBI taxonomy): domain Bacteria; kingdom Pseudomonadati; phylum Pseudomonadota; class Gammaproteobacteria; order Enterobacterales; family Erwiniaceae; genus Buchnera; species Buchnera aphidicola. The sequence continues at coordinate 47,578 of NZ_CP034861.1, forward strand.
TTAATTTTTATTTTGCTAATATATATTAATATTACTGAATTTTTTATTTTAATTAATTTTTTTAAGCGAGTATAAAATTTAAATTAATATCTATCATTAGACATATTTTTTTGATCAATTTATGCAACTAATTATTTAATATATTAAAATAAAAAGTTATTAAAATAAAGTATATTAATTTAATAGATTTTATTATTTAAAATCTTTTATTTTTCGAAAAAACTAAATGATACTAAATGAATAATTTTGTGAATCATTATATATTTAAAAAAATTATTTTTATATCATTTTTTTAAGTATTGTTACATTTTTAAAAGAATAAAAATTTTAAAATGACAAGTATTTTATCCCTCTTTTATTCGATTGTTTTCTTGATGTAATTAACAATATCTCATATATCAATATTTATTTATAAAAATTTTTTATTAAGTAGATTTATTCTGCCGAATCAACATAAATTTTTAATAAGATAATAAAAATATTATGAATAAAATTATGATTAACATCATTTTAAAAATCAATTTTTTTCCTTATAATTTTCATTTACTTTAAAACTTTGTAAACATTAAAGAAAAAATAATTTTTTTGAAAATTTTTTAATCTTTGCTTAATAATTCGAATATTGCTGCTTAAATTTATTTATGATTTAATATAATTTTAATGGGTTATGATGTATGAAATTAAATAAAAATAGCGATAAAGTAGTTTTAGCTTACTCAGGTGGTTTAGATACTTCAGCTATTATTCCTTGGTTGAAAGAAAATTATAAAATTGAAGTTATTGCTTTTGTAGCTGATATAGGTCAATCTAAAGAAGATTTAGAAGGGATTGAACAAAAAGCATTGCAATCTGGAGCCACGAGTTGTTACATTTCTGATTTAAAAGAAGAATTTATAGAGCATTATGTATATCCTGTTTTAAAAACTGGAGCGCTGTATGAAAGTAACTATTTATTGGGTACTGCAATGGCTCGACCTATTATTGCAAAAAAACAGATTGAGTTTGCATTAAACATCGGAGCTGGCTCAGTATGCCACGGAGCAACTGGAAAAGGAAATGATCAAATTCGATTTGAAATGGCTTATGCAGCATTGGCTCCGAATTTGAATGTCATTGCACCGTGGCGCGAATGGAGCTTAAATTCAAGGGAATCATTATTAAAATATTTAAAAGAAAAAAATATTCCTACTACCGCAACTGTAGAAAAAATATATAGTAAAGATGAAAACTGTTGGCATGTTTCGACAGAAGGAGGGTTGTTAGAAAATCCTTGGAACATTGCTAAAGAAGATTGTTGGTCTTGGACGTTAGATCCGAAAGATGCATCAGAAGATCCTGAATTTGTTAAATTAACGTTAAAAAAAGGTTGTGTAGTATCAATTAATAATGAAATATTAAATCCTTTGCAGTGTGTTTTAAAATTAAATAAGATTGGATCGAATCATGGAATAGGGCGAATTGATATCGTTGAAAATAGAGTAATTGGGATTAAATCTAGAGGATGCTATGAAACTCCAGGCGGTACTATTATTGTTAAAGCTATAAAAGCCATTGAACAATTAGTACTAGATCGTGAAAGTTTTAAATGGAGAGAACAAATGGGATTAGAAATGTCTTCCGTTATCTATGATGGACGTTGGTTTTCTCCAATACGAAAATCGATACAAGCGGCTGCTGATTCATTATCTTCAGAAATCAATGGAGAAGTAGTTCTGAAGCTTTATAAAGGTAGTGTTACTGCTGTTCAAAAAAAATCTCCTAATTCATTGTATTCTGAAGAATACGCTACTTTTGGGAAAGAAGAAGTTTATAATCAATCTGATGCAGCTGGTTTTATTCGTCTTTTTTCATTATCTTCTAAAATGCGAGCACAGAATAGATTAAAATAATTTTTTAGAAAATTTTTTTTAAATATAACGAAAAAACAATTTTAAATTTATTTTTATTTAGTATTTATTTTATCGAGAGAATATATGACTCTTTGGGGTGGACGATTCACAACTGAATCAAATAAATTTTTTAAAGAATTTAATTCTTCTTTGTCTTTTGACTATGTTTTAGCAAAAGAAGATATTTTTGCTTCTATTGCTTGGTCGAAATCTCTAAAAGAAAATGGGATTTTAAACCAAAAAGAACAAAATATAATAGAAAATGCGTTAACGTCGTTACTTGAAGATATTCAAAAAAATCTCAAAAGTATTCTTGTAAGTGGTTCAGAAGATATACATAGTTGGATAGAAACTAATTTAATTCAAAAAATAGGGATATTAGGTAAAAAGTTACATACTGGTCGAAGCCGAAATGATCAAATTACTACTGATTTAAAACTATGGTGCAAAAATCAGCTATCTATTTTGTTAAATAGCATTACTAAATTACAAAAAATTTTTGTATCTATCGCAGAATCTAATCATGATGTCATCATGCCAGGATACACTCATTTACAACGTGCTCAACCCATTACCTTTTCTTATTGGTGTTTAGCTTATGTTGAGATGTTAAGAAGAGATTCTAGCCGATTAAAAGATATCTTTAAAAGATTAAATATTAGTCCTTTAGGTTCGGGAGCGGTATCAGGCACTGCTTGGAAAATTGATCGAAAAAAACTTGCTTTATCAATGGGTTTTGATTCCGCAACTAGAAATAGTCTTGATAGCGTTTCAGATCGAGACTATGTTATTGAATTACTTTCAGCAGCTTCAATTGGAATGATTCATCTATCTCGTTTTTCTGAAGATTTAATTTTTTTTAATTCTAGAGAAGCTGATTTTATTGAATTATCTGATTCAATTACTTCTGGATCGTCGCTTATGCCTCAAAAAAAAAATCCAGATGCATTAGAACTAATTCGTGCAAAATGCGGTCGTGTTCATGGTTCCTTAGTTTCAATTTTAATTGTATTAAAAGCTCTTCCTTTATCATATAATAAAGACATGCAAGAAGATAAAGAAGGTCTTTTTGATTCTTTAAAAACATGGAACGATTGTTTATCTATGGCTGGATTAGTGATTAATAATTTGACAGTAAATCGTGTGTCATGTCGAAAAGCTGCTGAAAAAGGTTATCTAAATGCAACAGAAATAGCTGATTATTTAGTTCAAAAAGGAATGCCTTTTCGAGAGGCTCATAATATTTCTGGTCAAATAGTGCTAAGAGCAATTCAAGAAAAAAAATCGCTTAATGATTTAGAGTTAATGATATTTCAAAAATATAGCCAATTAATTAAAAAAGATATATATAAAAATATCACTTTAGAATCCTGTTTAGAAAAAAGATCTTCTCAGGGAGGCGTAGCTCCTAGTCAAGTGTATTTGGAAATTATGAAAGCAAAGAAAAGATTAAATATTTTATAAATTAATATTTTTTGTGTTTTAACTTAGCATTTTAAATCTTTAAAATGCTAAGTCATTAACTATTAATTTTTTCAAGAAAATGCTTAATTGGTGATTAACACAGGATTTAAATTCTATGAAAGACATAATATTTTTTGTAAAAAATCACATATTTTTAGTTTTTATATGGTTTTTTTTCATGTTTTTAACTATTTATTCTATTACTAGAGTTTTTTTTTTAAAATTTAAAATTATTAATAATACAGAAGCAATTGAATTAATAAATAAAAAAAAAGCTATTATTATTGACACTCGATCTTTAGATTTATTTACACAAGGTCATATTGTTCATTCAATCAATTTTTTATTAGAACATATTTTGCTAAATAAGATAGAAACGTTAAAAATATATAAATATTGTCCTATTATTTTAGTTATTAGTGAATCAAATAAGTATGACGAATGTGTCAGTGTTTTTTTAAAAAATGGATTTTCACGTATTTATGTTTTAAAAAATGGAATTGATTTTTGGAATTTAGATAATTTACCTCTTGTTACCAAAGATAAATAATTTTTTAAAATTTTTATTTTTTTACAAAAGATTACTTATTAATATTGTGGATATTTTATGTTGCATAAAAATACATTAAAACAACATTTATTTGAAATTAAACGTGTTTATATAAAAGACGTTTCTTTTGAATGTCCTAATGCTCCAAGTATTTTTGATCAAAAATGGAAGCCTACTGTACAATTAAATTTAAATACTTTTTCTAATAAAATTGAATTAAATATTTTTGAGATTACTTTGCAGGTTAGAGTAAAAGTAAAAAGTGAAAAAAATTTAGTTTTTTTATGTGATGTACATCAAGCTGGTATTTTTTTTATTTCTCAATTGAATGAAATTGAATTAAATCAGTGTATAGGATCTTATTGTCCTAACATTTTATTTCCTTATGCTCGAGAATGCATATCAAATTTAGTTTCTCATGCTAGCTTTCCTCAACTTAATCTTGCACCTATCAATTTTGATGACATTTATCAAAAACATGTGGAATATAAAAAAATGAATGCATAGTATATATAAGGAAAAAAAATGCGCTCTAAACCAGTTTTGGAAATATGGAATAAAATAGTTAAAGAATCTTTTTTTTTAAAAATAAAAGAACCTTTTTTTTCAAATTTTTATAATAAAAATATATCAAAACATAATAATTTCAGTAGTTCTTTAAGTTATATATTAGCTGATAAGTTATCTACTTCCAGTATTTCTACAGCAGAATTAAAAAAAATTTTTGAAAATATATACTCAAAAAATATGTATTTATTGCATTTTGCAGTGAAAGATATTAGAGCCGTTTTTAAAAGAGATCCTGTAGTTAAAAATTATTTAACTCCTTTATTATATCTAAAAGGATTTCATGCTTTAGAATCTTATAGAATTAGTCATTATCTTTGGAAAAAAAAGAAATATTCATTTTCTTTATATCTTCAGAGTAGAATTTCTTCAGTCTTTTCAGTCGATATTCATCCAGCTGCATCTATTGGATCTGGTATAATGATAGATCATGCAAGTGGTGTGGTTATCGGAGAAAGAGTTAAAATAGAAGATAACGTTTCAATATTACATTCAGTTACTTTAGGGGGAACAGGTAAAATAAAAGGAAAAAATAGACATCCAATAATTAGAAAAGGAGTTGTTATAGGAGCAGGAGCAAAAATTTTAGGACACATTGAAGTAGGATCGGGATCTAAAATAGGAGCAGGTTCTGTTGTATTAAAAAATGTTCCTTCACATGTAACAGTGGCTGGAATTCCGGCAAAAATTTTAAGTACAGCAGATGATGTTAATAAATATAATAATCCAAAAAAGTGCAGTTCTAAATGTACAGAAAAATTTCAATATGGAAGCGGAATATAAAGAGAATTATCTATATAAAATAAAATCTTCTGTTTTTGAAAATTTTTTATAGAATAAGATTAAATACAGAAGTTTTATTTTATAATAAATTAGTTAATTCTCAGTCGTCTAAAAAACTGCGCAGTATTTCTGATCTACTTGGATGACGCAATTTTCTAAGTGCTTTGGCTTCTATTTGACGTATTCTTTCTCTTGTAACATCAAATTGTTTTCCAACTTCTTCTAAAGTATGATCAGTATTCATATCAATTCCAAAACGCATGCGAAGTACTTTTGCTTCACGAGCGGTTAGTCCAGACAAAACGTCATGCGTAGCTGATCTTAAACTTTCAGAAGTTGCTGAATCTAATGGCAATTCTAAAGTAGTATCTTCAATAAAATCACCTAAATGTGAATCATCATCATCTCCAATCGGGGTTTCCATAGATATTGGTTCTTTGGCTATTTTTAAAACTTTTCTAATTTTGTCTTCAGGAATTAGCATTTTTTCAGAAAGTTCTTCAGGAGTCGGTTCTCGACCTATTTCTTGAAGCATTTGTCTAGAAATTCGATTAAGTTTATTAATAGTTTCTATCATATGAACAGGAATCCGAATTGTACGAGCTTGATCTGCAATGGATCGCGTAATTGCTTGTCGAATCCACCATGTAGCATAAGTTGAAAATTTATATCCTCGACGATATTCAAATTTATCAACTGCTTTCATTAGACCAATGTTACCTTCTTGAATTAAATCTAAAAATTGCAAACCTCTATTAGTATATTTTTTAGCAATAGAAATTACTAATCTTAAATTAGCCTCTACCATTTCTTTTTTTGCTCTTCTAGCTTTAGCTTCTCCAATAGACATTCTTTTATTAATATCTTTAACTTGTTGAATAGTTAAACCTGTTTCTTTTTCTATTTGAATTAATTTTTGTATGCTTCTCGATATAATTGATTTTACTTCTTTTATCTTTTTAGACCATGGTTGATTTATATTTTGAGCTTGTTCAAGCCAGTTATCGTCAGTTTCTTTTCCTTTAAAAATTTTTATAAAATTTTTTTTTGGCATTTTACACTGATCAATGCACAATTGCATAATCATTTTTTCTTGTATTCTAACTCTTTCCATCATGCATCTTATGCTATTGACTAAATAATCAAATTGTTTTGGAACTAATCTAAATTGTTTAAAAACCTCTGAAAGATTATAAATTTCTGTCAGTGAATCTTTATGGTATCTTTTTTTATTTCTAATCGTATTATTTGTATTATTGTATTGTTTTCTTAATTCAGAAAATTTTTCGTTTGCTAATTCTGGATCGATTTTATGATCATCTTCATCTGTGTTTTGATTATTTTCTTCATCTTCGTTATTTTGTTCTTCTTCTAATAATTCAGATCCTATGTGCATGGCTGAAGGAGAAAAAATTTCTTCTGCATTAGGATCAACAAATCCTGTAACTATATCAGATAATTTTATTTGACCTGTTTTAATTCGATCATGCTGATCAAGAAGATAAGTAATTGCTTCTGGATACTCTGACACAGACGATTGAACTTGGTTAATTCCTTCTTCGATGCGTTTAGCTATATCAATTTCGCCTTCTCTTGTCAAAAGTTCAACAGTTCCCATCTCTCTCATATACATCCTTACAGGATCAGTAGTTCGTCCTAGCTCTGATTCTACACTAGAGAGAACTTGAGTTGCTGCTTCAACAGCATCTTCATCTGTATCTGCATTTATTTCATTTAAAATCAAATCATCAGCATCAGGTGCTTCTTCAACGACTTGAATGCCCATGTCGTTAATCATTTGAATGATATCATCGATTTGTTCAGAATCAATAATCTCTTCAGGCAAATGATCATTGACTTCAGCATAGGTTAAATACCCTTGCTCTTTTCCATGTGTGACAAGAAGTTTAAGTTGAGATTGTGGGTTTTGATCCATAAAATGGTATCCAACTTATATTAATTTAATTGAAAGTAATTGACTGTTTTTGTCAATAATAAATAATAGAGTTATTTTAAATAATTTAAAAGTTTATTAAAATGTTTTTAAGTGTCTAACGATTATAAATTTTATATAATTTTTTTGATAATTTTTTATTAATTAACCAAATTTCCTGTTTTTCTTTTATATTTAAACCTTTGATGCGTTCTTGAGAAATTAAATATTCTTGTCTTTCCTCAAGAATTTTTTTTTTCATGTTTGATAATAAATCTATAAACATATTTTGAATTTCTTCTGGAATAATCATATGATCCCATCTAGCTAAAATTTTTAAAACGTTAAATATTTTTTTGTTTCTGTATAATTCTAATAATTGACCTGTATTTAAATTTGGAAAATTTATGCATGTTTGAAGTAATTCTATAAAAATAGGCAGTCCTTTTAATTTTAGATTTTTTATTTTTTCCATTGACGGAGTTATTTTAGCTAAATTTGGATTTTGCACAAGAAGTCCAATTAAAATTCGCATTGGAGTTCTTTTTATTTGAAATGTTTTTATTTTTTTATTTTTTATTTCCATTTCGTACAAAAATTTTTCAAATTGACTATCTTCCAAAATTCCTATTTTTCTGGCTAATATTTGTCGAAGATAAATTCTTATAGTGGAACTAGAAATTTGATTGATTAAAGGCAAAGCAGTAACGCTTAATCGAAATTTATCATCTTTAGATGATAAATTTATATTTTTTAATATGTTTTTAAAAAAAAAATTTGATAAAGTTAAAGCATTTTTAATACGAATTTGGAATTTTTCCTTTCCTTCTTTTCTAACAATTGTATCTGGATCTTCGTTGTTAGGAAGTAGTATAAATTTAATTGTTTTTTTATCAGATATATATGGTAAAGCAACTTTTAAAGATCTCCAGGCTGCATTTTTTCCTGCGGTATCGCCATCATAACAATATATAATTGTGTCGGTATTTCTAAAAAGAAGTTGAATATGATCTTTTGTAGTAGCCGTTCCTAATGATGATACCGCGTAGAGAATATTATATTCTGTTAATGTTATAACATCAATATAACCTTCTACAATTAATAGATATTCTGGTTTTATAAACTTTTTTTTAACTTGATATAAACCATAAATTTGTCTTCCTTTGTTAAAAATGTCGGTTTCAGGAGAATTAAGATATTTTGGTAAAACTTTTTGTTGTATTGAGCGACCTCCAAAAGCAATAATTGTACCTTTTCGATCATGTATAGGAAAGATGATTCGCCCTCTAAAAGAATCATATTTAGAACCATTTTGATTCATTGAAATAATATTATACTCTAATAATTCGTTTTCAAAATTTTTGCTGATTTTTAGTTTTTTTAAAAAATCAAACCATTTAAAACTTGAGAATCCAATGGAAAAAAAATTTATTATATTTTTGCTAATTCCTCTATGAGCTAAATAATTGCAAGCAGCATTTGTGGATAGAAGATTTTTTTGATATAGTTTAGACATTTCATTCATTAAAAAATACAATTTTTTTCTTTTTATATAATTTTGATTTTCATATTCATTTTTTTTAGAAGGTATTTCAATTCCATTACTTGCAGCTAGTTCTTCAATGCTTTCTATAAAATTTAAGTGTTCGTAATTCATTAAAAAGTCAATGGCATTTCCATGCGCTTTGCATCCAAAGCAATAATAAAATTGTTTTTCATAACTAACTGTAAACGATGGAGTTTTATCATGATGAAAAGGGCAATTAGTTTGATAGTTTTTGCCTTTTTTTTTCAATATAAGACGAGCGTGAATGAGTTCAACAATATCAGTTCGATATAGTAATTCATTGATAAAATGTTTAGGTATTTTAATGGGCATAAATTTCTATATACAAAATTAGTTGCCGTTCTTAATTTAAGAACGGTTTTTAAAAATTTTTTTATTTTGATTTTTTACTAAAAAATATGTTAATACATTCGAATGCGTCTTGCATTTTCTCTTGTGAGTTTTTTTGACAAACGTTTAATTGCTGAAGCTTTAGCTCTTTTTCGTTCTGTAGTTGGTTTTTCATAAAATTCTCTTCGACGAATTTCAGCCAAAATACCAGCTTTTTCACAAGATCTTTTAAAGCGTCTAAGCGCAACATCAAAGGGTTCATTTTCACGTACTTTTATTACTGGCATTTTAATTTTACCTTAATAATTTATTTTGTTTAAAAACTAAAATACTTATTTTAAAATTTTTTAGAATTAAACCACTAATATCATTTTTAATTAAAAAATTTTTATGAAATTACTCATTAGAGCTTTGTTCTAAAAATCTTTTAGTTTAGAATAGCATTAATTTAAAATTAGTGTAAAACGTATTTTTTTTATTTTTATTTAATTTATTATAAAGGTATATAAGATCAATGAAAGTATTAGGCATCGAAACTTCATGTGATGATACAGGTGTATCCATTTATGATAGCAAAGAAGGATTACTAATTAATGAGTTAAAAAATCAAAATAAATTAAATTTTAATTTTGGAGGTATTGTTCCTGAGATAGCTTCTAGAGAGCATATGAAAAAAATGGTTGATTTAATTGAAAAAATTTTTATAAAAAAGAAATTTATGAATAAAATAGATTTAATTTCGTATACCGCGGGACCTGGTTTAGTGAGCTCTTTATTAGTAGGAGCAACTTTTGCTTGTTCATTGGCATTATCTTTGAATCTTCCAATTATTCCTGTTAATCACATGGAAGCGCATTTATTATCACCAATGTTAGAAAATAAGTCAATTAAATTTCCATTTATTGGTTTATTAGTTTCTGGAAAACACACTCAACTGATTGGAGCTCATAAATTAGGAAAATATGAATTACTCGGAAATTCTTTAGATGATGCAGCAGGAGAAGCGTTTGATAAGACCGCAAAATTATTAGGATTAAAATACCCAGGAGGACCTAATCTTTCTCGTTTAGCTTGTAGAGGATTGAGAAACAAATTTCATTTTCCTCGACCTATGATAAACCATGCAAGCTTAAATTTTAGCTTTTCAGGATTGAAAACTCATGCTGCAAAAATTATTAATAATAATTTTTTAAATATCCAAGATAAAGCAAACATTGCTAGAGCTTTTGAAGATGCAGTGATTGATATTTTACTAATTAAAACTAAAAAAGCATTGCAGAAAAAAAAATGGAAACGTTTAGTGATAGCGGGTGGAGTGAGTGCTAACATGGTTTTAAGAAAAAATGCAGAAATAATGATGAAAAATTTTTTTAATGGAGAAGTATTTTATGCTCATCCAAAATTTTGCACTGATAATGGAGCAATGATTGCATATTTAGGTTTGTTACGCAATAAAGAATCCAAAATATGTCAATCAGAAATATTAGTTAAACCAAATTGGTCTATTACTAAAGTAAGTCAAATATAATTAATTATTTTTTTTATTAAACATAGTTTAATTATTTATTTTATTGATTTTTAATATATAAGATAAGATCTTTAACAGTCACAACTGTCATTTGATAATGTTTGGAAAATTCTATGATTTCAGGTGTTCGAGACATAGATCCATCTCTATTAGTTAATTCACAAATTATTCCTAATGGCTTAAATCCAGCAAGGGAAACAATTTCAATAGCAGCTTCAGTATGTCCTGCTCTAGATAAAATGCCTCCTGTATGAGCTCTTAGAGGAAATACATGTCCTGGTCTGTTTAAATCACTTGGCTTAGCATGATCTGATGCTGCTGCTTGGATAGTAGTTAATCTATCTTGAGCTGAAACTCCAGTAGAAATTCCACTAGAAGCCTCTATAGTTACCGTAAATCCTGTTCGATACGCGCTAGTATTTTTTTTGACCATCATAGGCAAATCTAATTGTTTTCTTTTTGATTCAGTTATACAAAGACAGACAATACCGCTTCCATAACGAATAGTTAAAGCCATTTGTTTGACTGTCATGTTGCATGAAAAAACAAGATCACCTTCGTTTTCACGTTTTTCGTCATCTAAAATAATAATTCCTTTTCCAGACTGCAAGGCTGATATTGCTTTTTCAATTCTTTCTCTAGAAGTTCCAAATTGAGATAGTAGTTTTTGATTCATTCTGAAAACCTCAAAAAAAATAAATTAATTAAATCGAAAATTTATAAGTTTAATATTTTAAAAAATTGTTCAAAATAATATCTGTTTTTAATTACATCTTAAAAAAAATAAAAGACTGAATTTTAGCGTAAAAAGATTTTTAGATAAAAAATTTTTATATCTAAATATTAATTTTTATATTTAGATATAAAACTATTTATCATAAATTTTTTTTAAAAGAAATTAATATTATAAAATTATTAAAGTATATTAATTTACATCATGTAAAAAATAAATATTTTAAATTTTTTTTCGAGATTGATAATATAAGGCTTCGTTTAGTTCATTTATAGAAAGCGTTTTAGTCCCTATTTTTTGAACAACTATAGAAGCTCCTACATTTGCATAAAAACACGACTCCTCTAAAGAAAGTCCTTGAGCTAAAGAAGCTGCTATTACTGAAATCACAGTGTCTCCTGCGCCAGTAACGTCATGTGCTATATTTGATGTAGCTGGAAAATGTATCGGTTTTTTGTTTGGTTGAAATAAATTCATTCCGTGTTCTGATCGAGTGACTAATAATGCAGATAAATTCAACTGAAGCATTAACTCTGTTCCTTTTTTTAACAGTTGCTTTTCTTCTTTACACGTTCCTACTATTTTTTCAAATTCGGATAAATTAGGGGTAATTAAACTCGCTCCAGAGTATTTTGTAAAATCCATTCCTTTAGGATCTATGAGTATAGGAACTGACATTTTCTTTGCCAATGAGATAATTTTTTTAATATCAACTAAAGTTCCTTTGTCATAATCAGAAAGTATTAAAACTTTAAAAAATGATAATGAGCGTAATATTTTTTCATATAATATGTTATTGCATTGAAAAAAGTACTTTTCTTGAAAATCTAAACGCATTAGTGGTTTTTTTTTTGATAAAACTCTAATTTTTGTAATAGTTTTATTATTTTTAACAATAATTAAGTCAGAAAAAATATTTGAATGATTTAATAGTTTTTTTAACATTAATCCTTCATAATCCATTCCAATACATCCAATAATTTTAGAAAAAGCACCTATATCCGCTATATTTTTAGCAACATTTGCAGCTCCTCCGGGTTGTTCTTTTGTTTTTTTAATAGGCATAATAGGTTCAGATTTTTTAGATAAAATATGATAATTTTTGCCATACCAATAGCAATCTAAAATAACGTCACCAACAACAAGAACTGATGCGTTTTTAAAATTAATTATTTTTTTTTTCATAAATCTCTCTATTAAACTTAAATTATTTTGATTATTTTAATAATTATACTATTTATTCGAAAATTAAAAAATGATCTTTTTATATTAAAAATATTATAATTTTTATATTATATAAAACATTATTACAGGATTTTACTATTAAACAATATAAATTACTTTTATTTAACAAAATTTATTTTTTATGAGAATATTTAATGAAAATATATCTAGTAGGAGGAGCTGTACGAGATTCTTTGCTTAATTTACCATTTCAAGATAAAGACTGGGTAGTAGTTGGAGGGACAAAAAAAATGTTATTAGACAAAAATTTTCAACAAGTAGGAAAAGATTTTCCAGTTTTTTTGCATCCAAAAACGCACGAAGAATACGCACTAGCAAGAACGGACAGAAAGAATGGAGTAGGTTATTTTGGTTTTAATACGATTTCTAACAAAGATATCACCTTAGAAGAAGATTTAATTAGAAGAGATTTAACAATTAACGCAATTGCTCAAGACGAAAATGGTAATTATATTGATCCTTTTCAAGGAATAAAAGATATTAAATATCGTTTATTACGACATGTTTCAGAGTCTTTTATAGAGGATCCGCTTCGTATTTTAAGAACAGCGAGATTTGCTGCTTCTTTAGCTCATTTAGGTTTTTGTGTTGCTAAAGAAACAATAGAGCTGATGAAAATCATGGTAAAAAAAAAGGAATTATCATATTTAACTTCAAATAGAATATGGAATGAAACAAAGAAAGCTTTAAAAACTTTTCATCCTCATGTTTATTTTCAAATTTTGAATGACTGTAAAGCTTTAAAGTTTATATTTCCAGAAATACATTATTTTTGTAAAAAAAATTTTTTTTTGAATTTCAACAGTTTACATCGAAAGAATAGAAAAAACCCTATAATGGGATTATCTAAAATTTCTTCATTAAATAAAGACGTAAGTATACGTTTTTCTTATTTATGTCAATTTGTGTCTAGCTCTTATATTGACAAAAATTTTTTTAATTCCATGACAATATTTCATGATTCTCACTCAGCTTATATTGTAAAAAAATTATGTCAACGTCTTAATGTACCTTCTAACATAAGAGATATAGCAGTTTTGAGCGCTGGATTTTATAATTTTTTAAGTACTATACATTATCAATCTTCTAAAAATATTGTTATTTTATTATTGCGAATCGATGCTTGGAGAAAACCAGATCGTGTAAATGTTTTATCGTTTTTAAGTAATTTTAATTCAAAAAGTTTATTTCAATCTCATAAGTTGTATTTAAATTCTCATTCTTTTTTAAAAATAGCTTTTTCCATTATTCAAAATATTTCTATTCAATCAATTCTAAATAAAGGATTTAAAGGATATGAAATCAAAAAAGAACTTAATCGTTTAAGAGTTAAAAAATTAGATTTATGGCGTTCTAAATACACTGTAAAATATAATTTTTAATTAAATTAGACAAATATTTTTTTTAAAAAATAATATTATAAATCATTAAATTCTAATTTAACAATTTAAAATAAATTAATCCAGATATAAGAAAACGATAAAATCCAAACCATATTAGTGAAATTTTCTCAGTTACATTTAATATTTTATTTATAAAAAAAATAGAAATAAGCAACGACATAAAAAAGCCAATAAACAAAGTTGAAAAATTAAGTATTTCTAAATTTTTAGTGTTATTAAAAATTTCAAAAAAAGACGCTCCCATTAATAACGGAACGGAACTGATAAATGAAAATTCTATTGCAACTTTGCGTGTAAATCCTAATAGCACTCCAGTAGCAATAGTCACTCCAGATCTTGAGCAACCAGGGTATAAAGATAAAGCTTGAACACATCCAATAATTATTGATTGAATAAAATTTATATCATATATTTTGAATATTTTATGTTTTTTTGGTTTAAATATTTCAGCAATAATTAAAAATAAACCGCCTAATATTAATGAGTACATAATGTTGACAGGATGATAAAAAGACTTGATTTTTCTGTAAAAAAAAAACCTAAAAGTATTGTAGGAAAAATAGTAATTAAAACATATCCATGTTGGATATATGTCATTTTTTTAAATTTTTTATAAAAAAATAGAAATATTCCTATAGAAGATCCGAGTTGAACAAAAATTTCTATTATATTCGTATATTTATTTTCGATATTTAACCAATTATTAATGATAATCATATGTGCTGTAGATGAAATTGGAAAAAATTCTATGATTCCTCCCACTAATCCAATAAATGCAATATAAATACTACTAATTGGATAATACATTTTTTCTCCTTTTTTATTAATTTGTTTTCTTAGAAAAACGGTACTAAAATAGCACCGTTTTCAATTAACAATTAATTGTACAAAGACATAATAATTGTTTTTCCTTCAGTAATTATGCCCGATGATTTTTTAATTTTCTTAAAATTTTCTATATTAGAAATTATTACTGGAGTTAATATAGATGGAGCATTTTTTTTTATAAAATTCAAATCAAAGCTAATAATATCTTCTCCTATTTTAACTTTTTGTTTATTTTTTGCTATTTTTTTAAATCCTTTTCCTTTTAGTTTGACTGTATCAATTCCAAAGTGTACGAATAATTCCACTTCATCTTCTGAAATAATTGAAAAAGCATGCATGCTATCTAATATTTTATTAATAGTTCCATTAACTGGTGAAACTATTTTATTTCCTGACGGTTGAATAGCTATTCCATCACCTACAATTTTTTGAGAAAAAACAACATCTGGTACATCTTCTAAATTTACTATACAACCTGATATAGGGGCAAATATTTCTATCTTTTTAGAAAAATTAGATGTTTTTTCCTTAAAAAAATTAGAAAAGATGCTCATTTTTTTCTCCTAAATGATATTTTTATTTAACTTCTGTTAATTGCCTGACTTTTCATGAATTTCTCTATTAAATTTAGTATTTCTTTTTCAGTAGGTAAAGTTAAAGCTTCTTTAGCTAATTCTTGAGCATCTTTGAATGATATGCTTCGAATAATTTTTTTAATTTTAGGTATACTAATAGAACTCATACTAAACTCGTCTAATCCCATCCCCAGCAATAAAACGGTAGCTCGTTCGTCTGCCGCAAGTTCTCCGCACATTCCAGTCCATTTTTTATGTACATGGGAAACATTGATAACTTTCTGAATTAGATTTAAAACAGACGGATGCATTGGTTTGTATAATTTTGAAATTAAATCATTTCCCCTGTCTACAGCTAAAGTATATTGTGTTAAATCATTGGTTCCGATGCTAAAAAAATCAACTTCTTTTATTAAATAGTGAGATATAATTGCTGAAGAAGGTGTTTCTATCATTATTCCAATTTTAATTTTTTCATCAAATTTTATATTGTTATGATTTAATTGTGATTTGAGATGTTCAATTTCAATTTTTAATAGTCTGATTTCTTCAACTGATATAATCATTGGAAATAAAATACATATTTTACCAAAAGCAGATGCTCTAAGAATCGCTTTTAATTGTGTATGCAGCATTTCCTTTCTGTCCATTAAAATTCTTATAGCTCGCCATCCAAGAAAAGGATTTTCTTCTTTTGGCAAATTCATATATGGGAGATCTTTATCTCCTCCAATATCCATCGTTCTTATAATGACTTTTTTATTTTTCATTAATTCAGCAATTTTTTTATAGGCTTGAAACTGTTCGTTTTCAGTAGGAAAGTTTTTTCGACCCATAAACAAAAATTCAGTTCTATAAAGACCTATGCATTCGGCGCCATTTTTTTTTGCAGAATAAATATCTTGAACATTACCAATATTGGAACCAATTTTAATTTTTTTTCCATCAATTGTTGTAGCTTTTAAATTTTTTAAAATTTTTAATTGATTTATTTTTGATGTATATAATGTTTTTATTTTTTTCTTTTTATAGATAAGCTCTTCGGATGGATTCACTAAAATTTGATTGTTTATGCAGTCTAATATGATGAAATCATTATTTTTTACTATATTCGTAATATTTCCAGTTCCTACAATTGCTGGTATCTCCAATGATTTTGCCATGATAGAGGTATGAGATGTTTGACTTCCTAGATCTGTGATAAATCCTAAAACATTCTTAAAATTAATTTGAGCCGTTTCTGATGGAGTTAAGTCTTTTGCAATCAAAATTACTTTATGCTGAATAGAATTCAAATCGACAACATTTATTTTGAGTATATTTTTTAATAAACGACGACCAATGTCTCTTACGTCAATAGCTCTGTTTTTTAAATATTCGTCTTTTATCTTTTCTAATGCTTTAGCTTGTGATTCAATAACAAATTCCGCGGCAGCTGCTGCAGATTTATTTTTTTTTGTGATTAAAGAAACAATTTCTTGCTCTAACTCTTCATCTTCTAAAAGCATAATATGACCTTCAAAAATGCTTTCTTGTTTTTTACCAAATTTTTCTCCTGTTTTAATTTTGATTTCTGTTAGTTGTTGTATTGATTGATTTCGACTGTCAAAAAATTTTTTTATTTCTGATTCAATTTGTTCAACAGTGATTGTTTTTTTTTGAATAATAATTTTTTCTTCTTTTAATAAAAAAGCGGGACCAAAAACTATACCCGGTGATGCTAAAATACCTGAAATCATTGCATTGCCTTTAATATAAAGTTTATTTATTCAGACAAAGAAAAACATAAAATGTTAGAAAAACATTTTTTTATTTTTATATAAAAATCCGGAAGTATTATATAACCTCCGGTATTATGAAATTTATAAAAATTTTATCAATCACTCTAATTCTGTCATTATTTTTGATAAATGTTCAATTGCTTGTTTTTCGTCTTCACCTTCTGCGGATAATACGACAAGACTTCCTTTAACTAAACCCAATGTTTGGATCTTAAAAAGACTTTTTGCGTTTGCGGATTTTCCTTTATAAAGAATGGAAATTTCAGAGTTAAATTTTTTAGCTTCTTTAACAAATTGAGCTGCAGGACGAGTATGTAAACCGTGTGGAGCTGTAATTGTAATTTGATTTTGAAACATTTTAATTCCCCTAATTATTGAGAGCATGAGATATAATATATTTATATTTTATAAAAAATTTTTATAAAGTATTAAAACGTTAATAATTATTATCTTTAGATATTATTTTTTAATAAAAATACTCTTTTAAGAGCGTTTAAGCGATTAAATTTATATTTTTTCGGTTTTTTCATTCAAAAAGCTCTGTACTTAAATAGCGCTCTCCTGAAGAAGGCAGTATTACTACTATTTTTTTGTTTCTATAATTTCTGTTTTTTTGCATTTTTAATGCAGCAGCTAAAGCTGCTCCGGAAGAAATTCCGGATAATATTCCTTCTTTTTTCATTAATTGTTGAGCTGCAAATATAGATTCTTCAATAGACACTGTAACCACTAAATCAATTAATTTTAATTCTAAGTTTTTTGGAATAAAACCAGCTCCAATACCTTGAATTTTATGAGATCCTGGAACTATTTTTTTTCCTGATAACGTCTGTGTAATTACAGGTGATTCGCAAGGTTCAACAGCAACACTAATAAAATTTTTTTTATTTTTAATATTTTTAATATATCTTGTAATGCCAGTAATAGTACCGCCTGTTCCAACTCCAGATACTAATACATCTATCATTCCATTGGAATCTTTCCAGATTTCTGGTCCAGTTGTTTTTTCATGAATTTCAGGATTAGAAGGATTTTCAAATTGTTTTAATAAAAAATATTTTTTTGGATTGTGAGACACTATTTCTTCAGATTTTAGAATAGCGCCTTTCATACCACATTGACCATCTGTCAAAACTAGATTAGCCCCTAAAGCTTTTAATATTTTTTGTCTTTCAATAGACATTGTGTCAGGCATGGTAAGAGTTAATTTATAATTTCTAGCTGCTGCAACATAAGCAAGTGCAATTCCAGTATTTCCACTAGTAGCTTCTATTAATTCAATATTTTTTCTTAAATATCCTTTTTTTTCTGCATTCCATATCATGTTAGCACCAATACGACATTTTACACTAAAACTTGGATTTCTAGATTCTACTTTTACTAAAATATTTTTATTTCCTATTCTGTTTAAACAAATTAAAGGTGTATTTCCAATAGTTAGAGAATTATCTTTATATATTTTAATCATTTTTTCCTGTTTTTATTTAAAAATTTATTTGTTAAGAAACAACTGTATAGATGATTACAATTTTATTAATTACTAATAAATTATTTCTATATTGCATATTAAATTAAAAACTTTAGTTCGAAAATTATACATAAAATTATATAATACAAAATATTAATAAATACTAATATTATTAGTTCTGAAAGTTTGAGATAATTGAATTTTAATTTTTTTATTTTTTGAATGTGTAACATATTTATGAAATCTATTAAAAATAAGATAAAAAAACTACGTAAAAATATTTTAAAATACGAATATTCTTATCATACATTAAACAAATCAATTGTTTCTGATGCAGAATATGATTATCTGTTTGATAAGTTGTATAATTTAGAACGTCAAAATAAAGAACTTATTACTTCAGATTCACCTACTCAAAAAGTAGGTTCTAATTTGCTTATTCAATCAAAAAAATCAATGCATTTTTTTCCTATGTTATCTTTAGATAACGTTTTCGACTTAAATGGATATTTGAATTTTGAAAAAAGAGTTAAAAAAAATCTTAATAATATGAATCAGTCATTAGTTTTTTGTTGTGAGCTGAAAATAGACGGTATAGCGATCAGCATTATTTATGAAAATGGAGTTTTATCAAGGGCAAGCACTAGAGGAGATGGTTGCTATGGTGAAAATATTACTGATAATGCTAGAATGATTAAATCTATTCCAAAGAAATTAAAAGGATCAGATGTACCTAAAAGGTTAGAAGTTCGTGGAGAAATATTTATTTTAAAATCTAATTTTTATAATTTAAAAAAAACAAATAATTTTTCCAATCCTCGAAATGCAGCTGCAGGTATATTGCGTAAAATTAATATCAATATAAATGATCAAAGAAATTTAATGTTTTTATGTCATGGATATGGTTTTTTTGATGGATTAGAACAATTTACAAGTCATTATGAAAGATTAATGAAATGTAAATCTTGGGGTTTTCCGGTTGATGAAAATACTAAAATATGTCTAAATTATAAAGAAGTGTTTAAATTTTATCAAAAAATTGAAAGCAATCGTCATTTTTTAGATTTTCATATAGATGGAATTGTAATAAAAGTAGATTCCATTGAATTTCAAAATAAATTAGGGTCAAGCTCCAAAGCTCCCAAATGGGCTATTGCTTTTAAATTTCAGACCAAGGAGCAAATTACAATATTAAAAGATGTTAAATTTCAAGTAGGTAGAACAGGTATCATTACTCCGGTAGCATGCTTTGAACCGATTATTATTTCTGGAGTTAAAATTCAAAGATCTTCATTACATAACAAAAAAGAAATACAAAGACTTGATTTGCACATCGGGGATTCTATATTAGTTCGTAGGTCAGGTGATGTAATTCCAAAAATTATAAGTGTAATAGCAAGTAAAAGGTTAAAAAATTCAAAAAAAATTTTATTCCCTCATTTTTGCCCTATATGTAATTCAGAATTATTGGAGAATAAAAATGATAAAATCATACGTTGTCATGCAGGTTTAACATGTGACGCTCAGAAAAAAAAAGCATTGCATCATTTTTTTTCGAAACAAGCTTTGAATGCAAAAAATTTAGGATATAAGGTTATTAACCAATTAATTGCAAAGAAATATGTAGAAAATCCAGTAGATTTTTTTAACTTGACTCGTTCTAGTTTGATGAATGTAGATAAATTAGGGGAAAAAACTAGTGTCAGAATCATTGATGCTATCGAAAAATGTAAAAAAACTTCTTTTAAACGTTTTGTTTATGCTTTAGGTATACCTTGCATAGGCGAGACTATGTCTAAAAAAATTGCCGTTTCGTTTCAAACAATAGAGAGACTAATGAATTCTAATCTAAATGAATTAAGTTCAATAAATGGAATAGGAAAGATTGTTTCGAACAATATATTCAACTATTTTTCTATTCCTTCCAATCGTAAATTAATTTTAAATTTGATAAAAAAAGGGATAGTTTTTAGAAGAAGAGAAGATGCACTTTTTAAGCATAAAAATAACACGTTTTTTTTAGGAAAAAAGATTGTTTTAACTGGTATTTTTAGATTTTATTCTAGAACTGATTTAAAGCATATTCTAACAGAATTAGGAGCTAAAATCTTAAATACTATTTCTAAAAATACAGATTTATTAATTTATGGGAAAAATTTTGGATCTAAATTTTTGAAAGCAAAAAAAATGAAAATTAAAATGTTTAATGAGACAAAACTTGTTTCTTTAATAAATAAATCTAATATATAAAAGTATTTTATGAATATTTTTGGGTCGTGCAGGATTCGAACCTGCGACCAATTGATTAAAAGTCAACTGCTCTACCAACTGAGCTAACGACCCTAAATTTTTTGGTAGGTGATGACGGACTCGAACCGCCGACCTCCTCCGTGTAAAGGAGGAGCTCTACCAACTGAGCTAATCACCTTTTTATCATTGACTATATTAGTTTAAAGACAGACAAAACAGAGTCAATCTTTTTTTATTAAAAAACATTTGTTTGTTGTAATTTTAATCATTACGATCAAAGTATAATCTTTTTCGTATTAATTTTATGAAAAATTAATTCTATATATATAACTTTTTATCACATTAATAACTATGTTCATGATTTGAGGGAAAAATGACAGTAATAACTCGTTTTGCACCAAGTCCCACTGGAAATTTGCATATTGGAAGTATTCGTACTGCCTTGTATTCTTGGTTATTTGCGCGTCATTATAATGGAAAATTTCTACTGCGCATAGAAGACTCAGATGTTGAACGTTCTACATTAGAGTCTGTTCAATCCATCTTGAGTGGATTAAAATGGCTTGGACTGAATTGGGATAAGGGTCCGTACTTTCAATCTGAAAGATTAGATCGATATAAAAATGTTATTCGATTAATGTTAAATGAAGGAAAAGCTTATAAATGTTATTGCTCGTTTGAAAAAATAAAAAAAGAGCGTGAATTCCAAATTTCTAAAAATAAAAAGCCACGTTACAGTGGTACTTGTAGAAATTTAAAAAATGAAATAAGATTTAATCAAGATTATGTAGTTAGATTTAAAAATCCACTTTCAGGGAAAGTTATTTTTAGTGATCAAATTAGAGGTAGGATTAGTTTTGATAATTCTGAATTAGACGATTTAATTATCCAACGTTCAAATGGAATGCCTACTTATAATTTTTGTGTTGTAGTAGATGACTTAGACATGAATGTTACTCATGTTATTCGAGGCGAAGATCATATTAATAATACTCCTCGTCAAATTAACATTTTAAAATCTTTAGAAGCTAACATACCTATTTATGCACATGTATCTATGATACTTGACGAAACAGGAAAAAAAATTTCTAAGAGAAAAGATTCGATGAATATAATTGAATATCGTGAGAATGGATTTTTACCAGAAGCATTATTAAATTATATCCTCAGATTAGGATGGTCTTATGGAGACAAAGAAATTTTTGATTTAGTAGAGATGAAAAAATTATTTAATTTGAAATTTATTAGTAAATCTCCAAGTATCATAAACGAAAAAAAACTTTTATGGCTCAATAGGCATTATATTAACAATTTACCATTTCATTATGTATCTGAATGTTTAAAGTTTTATTTTAAAAAAAGAAATATTGATATCAAGAATGGACCTAATGTGGAGTGTATAATAGAATTATTTAAAAATAGATGCTACACATTTCAGCAAATAGTAGATTCATCTCATTATTTTTATAAAGATTTTAGTTATTTTGATAAAATAGCTGCTCACAAATATTTAGTATGCCATAACTTTTTAGTTTTAAAAGAATTGTATAAAAAAATATTTTTTCTATATCTTTGGGAAACAAAAGGACTATCTAAAGTAATTGATAAAATATCAATTAAATTTAAAATGAAAAAAAAAGAAATAAGTATGATTTTACGAGTTTCGGTTACAGGAAATGTACATTCTCCTGGGATAAGTACTGTTATGTACTTGATTGGTAGAGAAAAAACATTAATCAGAATTAATAAAGCTATCAATTATATTAAAAATGTTAATTTTTAAATTTGAATTCAAATTCAAGATCACATTTTTATTTTTAAAGTGTTTGACATAAATTAGATTTGTTAGTGTAAAATTTTTAAAAATTTAGAGGTGTTTATATTTTCATTTAAAAAATCAAAAAAAATAATATTGACAGATTTACTGCGTTTTTATATTGTAATCTTTCAGGGGCTGTAACTCAGAAGGAAGAGTGCTTGCATGGCATGCAAGATGTCGGCGGTTCGATTCCGCCCAGCTCCAAAAATTTTTATAATTTATTGATAAATAATGTTTCAAAATAATTAATTTTTAAATTTTTTTTGTATATAGATGTGATTAATAATATTAATATTTTTATATTTATTAAAAAGCTTAAAATTAATTTAATGTGCCATTTCAAATACAATCTGAAAATAGCACATTAGTAGTTATAAAAATTATACTTGTTGATTCATAATTTCTTGGTAAGCAGCAACTATTTTATTTCTTATTTGTATAGCCATTTGAATGGAAATAGAAGATTTTTGTAGATCTATCATTACATCATTAAGAGATACATTAGATTGATTTAATTCAAATTTTTGAGAATTCAATTTTGCATGATTTTGAGTGTTGCTTATGTCTTTTAATGCTTTGTTTATAAAGCTAGAAAAACTATTATTTTTTAAATTGTTTTTTTCTTTTTTATCTAAAAAATCAATGTTTGTATTATTGTTTTGATAGTTAATGCTGTTAATAAACATATCTTCCTCTGTGTAAAACAGTTGTATTTTATATTAAGATACTATCACATATTAAAAAAAGACACATGCTTTGTTAAGAATTTTTTGTATTTTTTTAAAATATCGAATAAAAATAATTCAATAATTATATTTTATTGAATAAATCAGTAAAACTACTTAATTACTGTTACTTTATAGTGAAAATTAATTTTTGGATAGGAAGATTTCATGAATATTAGTACTGAAGAAGAATTAGCAGTAAAAGAAAAGAAAAATTTTATTCATTTTCTATCTCATTTTTTTAAAAATTCGCGCATTCTAATTATTTTATTCGCGGCAGCAATTATTACTGCTATTCCTGTTTCTTTATGGATTAAATCTCCTAGTTACCAGGTTTTGTATAGTCAGTTATCTAGTGAGGATAGAAAGTCTATCATTGATCAGTTAAATCAAATGAAGGTTCCATATCATTTTTCTAAAAGTACAGATCAATTGCTAGTGCCAAAAAATAATGTTTATGATTTAAGATTACGTTTAGCAGAAAATAATCTTCCCAGAGGTGAAGGAGTCGGGTTTGAATTATTAGATAAGCAAAAATTTGGAATTAGTCAATTTAACGAACAAATAAATTATCAAAGAGCTTTAGAAGGTGAGTTGGCTCGTACTATTCAAAGAATTAAATCCATAAAAAGCGCGAGGGTGCATATAGCTTTTCAAAAAGAATCGTTATTTTTAAAAGATAAAAAACAACCATCAGCTTCTGTTGTTTTAGATTTAAAGCCAGGTACAATTTTAGATTCTAATCAAATTAATGCTATTTTGCATTTAATTTCAAGTAGCATATCTGATTTGTCAGTCAATAATATTACGATTTTAGATCAATTTGGAGAACTGCTCAATCATCCATCTCTTTCATATAATCAAGTTAATAATGCTCAATTCCAGTATTCAGAACAAATTGAATCTCTTTATAGACATAGAATTCGAAACATTTTAGAACCATTAGTAGGTGTTGGTAATGTTTATGCGCAAGTGACAGCTCAAATAGATTTTAATGATCAAGAAAAGACACAGGAAAAATATTTACCTAATTCAAATCATGAAAATCAAGCAGTAAGATCTCATCAAACTAGTGTTCATAATCAAGTTTATAAAAAAAACCAGAAAGAAAATGCATCAATTTCTGATTCTAACAAAGTTCGTAATAATCAAATTAATCAAAAAAATAGTGAAACGAATAAAAATAGTCTTGTTTTAGAAAAAAACCTACCAAAAAACAAATTTATATCTTCTAATTCTAATATTAATCAAGAAAATGTAGTGAATTACGAGTTAAATCACACTGTTTCGCATACCAAAATGAACATAGGAGAAATTAAAAGATTATCAGCAGCAGTCGTTGTGAATTTTATTAAAGACAAAAATGGAAAATTGGTTTCTTTAACAGATCAAGAAATAAATAATATTATACATTTAACTCAAGAAGCCATTGGTTATTCTAAATTTAGAGGTGATAGCGTGCATGTAGTCAATGCATCTTTTGTAAAACCTGAAGAGAAAGCTTTAGTTGCACTAGACAATAAAAATGAAAATGATTCTTTATATCATGTTTTTTTTGCTTTATCACCGTGGTTTTTGTTAATTTTATTTATCTTTTTTATTATTAAAAAATATGTTTGTTCTTCTTCAAAAAAAAATTTGTTGGACAATAATTCTATTAAAGAGATGAAATTTTCTTCTGAAGAAGATAATTTTGAAAAAAATTCATCTCAAAAAAATATTCAGAATGACTTAAATATAGATAAATTAATTCATCAAATTTGTAATATCTCTAATAAAAATCCCCGCACTATAGCGTTGATTATTCGTCAATGGATGAGTGATAAAACATGATTTTAAACGGTATTGAAAAAAGCGCATTATTATTAATGTCAATAGGATCTGATCAATCAGCAGAAATATTAAAAAATTTAACTCCTTTTGAAGTTCAAGAATTAACAAATGCAATGGTAAATATAAAACAATGTTCTTCTAAAACGTTAACAACAGTACTTCATGAATGTTATGACCTTGCTGAAAAATATAATACAATTAGTTGCAATAGCGAAGATTATCTAAATGAAATGCTCACTAAAGCACTGGGAGGTCAACAAGGACATTTGTTACTAAAAGAAACAATAGAATCTAGAAATATCCAGATATATATTGAATCTCTAAACATTATGAATTCGGAAAAAATAGCTTTTTTATTACGTGAAGAGCATTCTCAAATTATAGCTACCATACTTATTCATTTAAAAAAAAGCAAATCAGCAAGTATTTTGTCTTTATTAAGTAGACAAAAAAGAGCTGAAATTATATTAAAAATTTCAGAATTTAAAGGGATTGAAGAATCTAGTTTAATCAAGCTAACTCAAGTTATTGAAAATTTATTAAAAAGAAAAAAATTGATTTTTTCTGAAAAAGGAGGAATGAAAATTGCAGCCGGAATTTTAAACTCTATGAAAATTGAACATGAAAAAAATACTCTTCAAGAAATTAGAGTAAAAAATCAAGAGCTAGCTAATGCAATTGTTAAAGAAATGTTTTCTTTTGAAAATATAATAAATTTAGAAGATAAATATATTCAATATATTGTCAAAAATGTTGAAAAAGAAAAATTATGTATTGCATTATATAATTCTAGTCAAGTTGTTAAAAATAAATTTTTAGATAATATGTCAAAAGAAGAATCTAATAAATTTAAATTGAATTTAGAAAAAAAATCCTATGTTTCTGATGAATCTATAAAAAACGAGCAAAAATTAATATTTATAGTAATCAAACATATTTTAGATAATGGAAATACTTCATTAGAAAAATTAGGAAAATATTATGCCTGATAAAAATTTAGAAAAAAATTGGACTCGATGGCATCCAGAAAAAATAAATTTCACAGAAAAAGAAATTAAAAATAAAAATATAAAACTTAAATGCGCAGAAAAAAAAGATCATCAATTTAATAAATTAAATGATATTGATATAAATTTACTGAAAGAAGAATCTTATAATATTGGTTTTCAAAAAGGATTATTAACATGTAAAGAACAAAATAATTTATTGAATAATAAGATACACGATTTATTCATAGATTTTGAAAGTTCTTTATCTATTTTCGAAGATGCTTTAATTTCTCGTGTGTTTAAAATAATATTTAAAGTTTCAGCTTATGTTATTGGTAAAGAACCTGATATCAGAGAGTCAGTTTTATTGAAATACTTAAAAAAAGTCATTGAAAAAGAAGGAATTTTTCTCAAAAAACCACAATTGTTTATTCATCCAGATAACAAAGAATTAGTAGAAAAAATATTTAAAAAATCGTTAAATATTTATAAATGGAACTTATTTTATGATAAAAATATTGATTTAAATGGGTGTCAAGTAAGATCAGAAAGCGGTTATATAGATGCTACTATTGATTCTAGATGGAAAGAATTATGTCGTCTTATTTATTCAGAGGAATATCAATGAACTTAAGATGTTCTAGATGGCTAAAAAAATTTTCTTATTTTGAAAAACGAGTAGATGAACTTTCTAATGTTATTTTTTACGGTAGGATTGTAAGTGTTAATGGATTGATTTTAAAAGCAGTAGGTTTAAAGATTCCAATAGGCGCACGATGTTTTATTGAAAGAATTATAAATGGTCATGATATAAACATTGAAGCTGAAGTAATAGGTCTTTTGAAAAAAGAAATCATTTTATTATCTTTTGAAGATACAAATGGAGTTGTTTCAGGTGCTCGTGTATTTTCTAAGTTAGGAAGTAACACTCAATATGTTTTAAACAAAATTCCATTAGGAATGAAATTGTTAGGAAGAGTTTTAGATGGGATAGGTCATCCTTTAGATGGACGTCCTATACCTCATTTAAAATATTATTCTAAAATTTATAATCACAGTATTAATCCATTAAAAAGAAGACCTATTACTAATGTATTAGATACAGGAATAAGGTCTATTAATGGGCTTTTAACTATAGGGATAGGACAGAGAATTGGTTTGTTTTCTAGTTCTGGTGTTGGAAAAAGTATCTTACTTGGAATGATAGCAAAATATACAAAATCTGATGTCGTTGTTATAGCGTTAATTGGAGAAAGAGGAAGAGAAGTTAAGGATTTTATAGAAAATATACTAGGTTCTGAAGGAAGCTCTCGGTCTGTAATTATTGCTGCTCCAGCTGACGCTTCTCCTTTAAAGCGAGTGGAAGGAGCTTCTTATGCTACTAGCATAGCAGAATATTTTCGTTCTAAAAACAAACATGTTTTGCTTATTATGGATTCTTTAACTCGTTATGCGATGGCTCAAAGAGAAATTTCATTGGCTTTAAATGAGTTTCCAGTATCTAAAGGTTATCCTCCTTCTATATTTTCTAAAATTCCTGATTTATTAGAGCGTACGGGTAATACTTATCATGAAAACGGCTCTATTACTGCTTTTTATACCATCTTAACTGAAAGTGAAGAGGATCATCAAGATCCAGTTTCTTATCTTGCTCGTTCTATATTAGATGGTCATATTATTTTATCACGTCAATATTCGGATGCAGGTCATTATCCTGCTATCGATATAGAATCTTCTATCAGTCGAATTATGCCGGATATTGTAAACGTAAAACAATACTCACAGGCTTGTCATTTTAAAAAATTAGTCTCTGCTTATCAAAGAAATAAAGATTTAATACATGTTGGAGCTTATATTAATGGAACAAATCCCATTTTAGATCAAGCTATACGAATTTGGCCCAAAATAGAAAAGTTTTTACAGCAAGAAAAATCAGAAAAAAGTGATTATTCAACTGCTTGTAAGGAGCTGAATGAAATATTTATTTAAACATTTTTATTAAAATAATTTGAGTATAATAATGAATTATAAAAAAATTCCATTTTTAATTTTAGAAAAAATAGAAAAAAAAAATGCAGAAAAAAAAATGATTGATATGAAAAATGTAAGTTTAAATAACAAACAATGTTATCAACAATTAGAACTTTTAATAAATTATCAAAACGAATACATAAAAAAATTATTTAATAAAACTTTAGTAGGTATTTTATCTTATGAATGGAATAATTATAAAGATTTTATTTATCTATTAAATTGCATTATACAAGATCATAAAACTCAAATAAAAAAAAATGAAAAAAAAATGAAAAAAAAAATAAATAATTATTTAAAAAATCAATCTAAATTAAAAGTTTGGAGTTTGTTAAATTTTAAAAATAAACAAGTTATATTAAAACATAAAGAATTGATGGATCAAAAATTAAATAATGAATTGTCTCAGTTAAACGCTTTTCAAAAAGGGTTGTTATCCTGATGTTAAAAATTATTGGTGATTTGAGTTTTCAAAAAAAAATGTTTTCTTCTATCAAAAAGAATAATTTTTGTAATTTGTCAAGCGAAGATAACAAATCTAAATTATTTTTTAATCAATTAAAAACGTTTTTAATGAAAAAAGAGATTAAATTTAATAATATTTTTACTAAATCTAAAAAAAATAAAGATGAAGATGTTACATATTCAAATTTTTCGATTAACAATTTAATAAATATTTTAAATAAAAAAAATTTTATTTCAAATAAAAATCAAATAAATCATTTTATGTTTTCAAAAATAGAAAAAAAAAAAATAAATACTTCTAAAAAAGATGCATACAATAATATGTTAGATAATTTTAACAAGAATTTAAACAAAAAACCTAAAATAAAAAAAATAATTTTGAAAAAAAAATTATTATCTAACAAAAATAAATTTTTTCTATATAATGAATTAAAAAAAAATAAAACAATGAAAAATATAAATTTTAAAAATTTACATAATAAAATTACTATTAATAAAAAAGATACTGTAAATTTTGAAAAAAAGCACATCCAATTTAAAGAAAATAGTAAACAATTAGTTCTTTTTACTCATAATAAAAGTAAAAACAATAATTGTATTTTTTTAAAAAATTTTCATAAGTCAAATCAATTAACGCGTTATCTTAATCCATTGAATAGAGTTGAGGAACAAAGTTACAAAAGATTACACACAGATAAGTTAAATTCTTGTTTTTTTGAAAATGTCTTAGAATGGCAAAAAAAAATTACTGAAAAAATACTGCTATCGATTTCCAATAAAGATCATAAAGCAGAAATTTCTTTGAAACCAGAATCTCTTGGTTTTATACATGTTCAAATTAAAATGAAAAAAAATCAAGCAATATTAAACTTAATTTCTGATCATAATGATGTTAGAGCCATTTTAGAAAGCTCTCTTCCTTTTTTACGTGATTCTTTGAGGCAAAACGGAATTAAATTAAAAAAAGCAAATGTTTATAGTACTTTTTTAGATATGAATGAAATGTTAGAAAAAAAATATAAAAAAACAGTATATAATGATGTTCACCAAAATTTTCAATTAAATAAATTTTTTATTTTAGTAAAGAATCAAAAAAATCTTAAAAATTATGAATCAATTGATGTACATGTTTGATTTAAAAAATGAGTAAATTAACAAAAATAATTATTTTTATAATAAAAAACAAACTTTTAGATTTGTTTTCAACAACTTTTACCTGTGAAGTTTTGTGAGGTATATAAGTGGGAAAAAGCAATAATTTTCACAATAAACTAAAAAAAGTTTATTCTCGAGAAGAAAATTTAAAAAATTTTATTACACAAGAAGAAATTAACGAATTAGAAGAAATTAATTATAATTTTATCCATGAGATCATAAAAAATTTGTCTGATTTTTCTAAAGGTTTTGTAAAATTAACTTCTTATAGCATAAACATAGAATCTAATTTTTTTATAGAAAAACCACAATTCAAAATATATTCAAATTTAATAGAAACTTTTCATTTTCAAAAAAAATCTTTTATATTTTTATCTTCAAATTTTTTACCCACTTTAATAGATGTTCTATTTGGTGGAAATGGTTGCTTTCAAGAAGATGAAAAAAAAACAAAAATTACTTATACTGAATATTTAATTAATACAAAATTAATAAAAATTATATTAGAATCTTTTACTAATGCTTGCAAAAAGTTTTTTTTAATTAAAATGAAATTTATTAACACAAAGATACTCTTTCATTTAAAAGATTTTAATCACAATTCAACAAAAACAATAATTAGTCGTTTTAATTTGTATATTAATAATGTTAAAGTTTATTTTATTTTTTTAATTCCATTGTCGATAGTAAAAAAATTAAAAAATTCTACTTTTATCTCATCAAAAAAAGTTTTAAATTTAGAGGGAAATGATTTAAAAACTATATCTATTGATGATTTAGATGATGTAAAATTAGAGATTATAGTTAAATTAAATGGAATTTCTGTGTCTGAATCTCAATTATCTAACTTATCAGTTGGAAATATATTTTCAATTCAAAATCCTAATAAAATTATTGCCTTAATAGAAAAAAAACAAATATTGTTAGGATATTATAAGTCATATAATGATAAATCTGCTTTTCTTGTAAAAGAATTTATTAACGATAATTTAAATTCTATTACGACAAGGAATATTTCAATGAGTAATTTAAAAAAAAATATTGCGAAAAAAAACTTTGACAATTCTAAAAAATTGATTAATTCTAAAAAAAATATTAATCATGAAAGTTGTTATTTTAATGAAGCTTCAGTATCTGATCATAATATAAAAAACAATACTTTGTATGATTCTAAAAAAGAAATAAGTCATAAAAATATTATAGAAAATTTACCAGTAAACATTACTGTGCAATTAGGAAAATTAAAAATAAAAATTAAAGATTTCCTTAATTTATCAAAAGATAATGTATTAATTTTAGACAAATCTATACAAGAACCATTAGATGTTTTTATGAATGATTGCTTAATTGCTTCAGGTGAAATTGTATTTTTAGAAAATAAGTATGGTTTACGAATTACTGAAGTAAAAAATAATTTTAAAAAAAAATTAGTTTGAATTTAAATTTTATGAAAAATAATTTTTTTTCTCATTTAGTATTTAGCGATTTTCAAACTATATTTAATGGTACAAAATTATTTGAAATAACAAGCGCATTGTCTCAAATAATACTTTTAATACTTTTTTTAAGTTGGATATTAAAAAAAATATCTATTTTTAAAATTAAAAATATAAATTCTTCTATGAAAATTATAGACAAAATAGTGGTTGGATCAAATGAATCTATTATTATACTAAAAGTTAAAGATAAACAATTAGTTTTAGGTATTACAACTAAAAAAATTACCCATTTATGTACAATATCATCTGTTCAATCAAGAGATGAATTAGATGCAGAAAAAAAAAGTAATATTTTAGAAAAACATGCTTTTCATCATTCTTTAAAAAATTTTGATAAACTCCCCCGGAAAAAAAAAATGTTTTATCGAATTGTTTCAATTTTATTTCTATTATTATTTTGTCCGCTGGTTTATGCAGAAACGCCTCAAATAACTAGTCATATTTTAGAAGATGGAGGGCAAACTTGGTCTATTCCAGTTCAAACGTTAGTGCTTCTTACATCACTTACTTTTTTACCAGCGTTTATTTTGATGATGACTAGTTTTACAAGAATTATTATTGTTTTTGGTTTGTTACGAAATGCATTAGGAACTCCGTACGCACCTCCAAATCAAATATTAATAGGTTTAGCTCTTTTTTTAACTTTTTTTATTATGTCCCCTACTTTTGATGAAGCGTATAAAAATGCTTATATTCCATTTAGTAAAGAAAAAATAAGCATGGAAGAAGCTATAAGCAAAGGATCTGTTCCATTCAGAGAATTTATGTTGCATCAAACTCGAACATCTGATATAGAATTATTTTCAAAATTAGCAAATATTACTTCTTATTCTAATCTTCAAGAAATACCGATGAGAGTTATACTACCATCGTTTGTTACTAGTGAATTGAAAACAGCATTTCAGATTGGATTTACTATTTTTATACCCTTTTTGATTATTGACTTAGTAGTTGCTAGTGTATTAATGGCTTTAGGTATGATGATGGTCCCTCCTACAACAATTTCTTTACCTTTTAAATTAATGTTATTTGTGTTAGTTGATGGATGGCAGTTACTGATTACTTCATTAGCTCAAAGTTTTAATTCATAATGTTTTTTAAAAATTTATTTTTTTTGAATGATAGATTTTAAATTCACTGCTAAAAATAGAGATTTTTATGACTCCTGAATATGTAATGGCATTATTTTATGAGGCCATAAAAGTTACATTAATGCTTGCATCTCCGCTTCTGCTATCAGCTTTAATTAGTGGTTTAATTATTAGTATATTGCAAGCGGCAACACAAATTAATGAACAAACTCTTTCGTTTATTCCTAAATTTATTTCAGTTTTAAGTGTGATTATAATACTTGGACCTTGGATGCTAGGTACCATGATGGATTATATGCATAATTTGTTTCACAACATACCATTAATTGTAAAATAATGATAAAATTTAATACTTTACATACAATAGAATTAATTAGTTATTTTTTATGGTCTTTAACTCGAATTTTATCTTTTTTATCTACAGCTCCTATTTTTAGTGATAAATTAATAAGTAAAAAAAATAAAATAATGTTATCTATTTTCATTAGTATTTTAATAGCTCCTATGATACCTGAAATACATGTAACGTTATTATCATCTGTGGGCCTTTTAATATTAATTCACCAAATACTAATTGGTACCGCATTGGGTTTTATTACTCGATTATTGTTTGCAGCAGCTAACATGGCAGGAGAAATAATTAGTATGCAGATAGGTTTATCATTTTCAAATTTTTATAATTCTAGTAACCACATTGGAAATACGACAATTTCTCGTTTATTAAATATTTTTTTATTATTTTTTTTTCTCACTATTAATGCTCATCTTTATTTAATTTCCGTTTTGGTAGATAGTTTTTATAAAATTCCTATTGATATTCATTTTTTACATTCTAATATTTTTTTTATTTTGTCAAAATTTTCTAGTTTTATTTTTATTAATGGTGTCATGTTTGTTTTACCAATTATAATATTTTTATTATCCATCAGCATTATAATGAGTTTTTTAAATAGATTATCTCCACAAATGTCTATATTTTCTATTGGTTTTTCTTTAAGTTTGTTAATAGGAATATTCATGCTATATGCTATGATATCTATTATTTTTCCTTTATTTCAAAGTTTTTTAAATGAATTAAAAATTTTTACATCTTATTTTTTTTATCAATTTCAAATTTTGTAAACATTTTTTAAGTAAAGTATAATTTTTTAAAAAATTATACTTTAGTTTTTGATTAATAATATAAAAAATTAAAAATTAATATTTATTTTTTTAATGTTATTTAATTTTTCCTTCGTGATATAAAACGTGTTTTCGAACGACAGGATCATATTTTTTAAAAACTAATTTGTCTGGTGTATTTCGTTTGTTTTTAGTTGTAGTATAATAATGACCAGTTCCTGCAGAAGATATGAGTTTAATTTTTTCTCTATTTTTTT
Source organism: Buchnera aphidicola (Muscaphis stroyani) (assembly GCF_005080865.1). NCBI lineage: Bacteria > Pseudomonadati > Pseudomonadota > Gammaproteobacteria > Enterobacterales > Erwiniaceae > Buchnera > Buchnera aphidicola. The sequence continues at coordinate 81,458 of NZ_CP034861.1, forward strand.
TAGCCATTAAATTAATTACCTTTATTTTTAGAATTTATTGAATTCAAAAATGACTCAATGCCTTTTTTATCAATACAACGCATTCCATGTACTGAAACTCTTAATTTAATAAATCTTTTTTGTGAAGGAATCCAAAAACGATGATATTGAATATTTGCTAGAAATTGTCTTTTTGTTGCATTCATTGCATGGGAACGATTATTTCCAATCATTCTCTTTTTGCTAGTTATTTGACATATACGTGACATTTTTTTTCCTGTAATTAAGATTCAATATAATATTTTTTTAAAATTATACTAAATTTTATATTTTTTAAACAATGTTTTTTGTTATTAAAAAATTTTAAAATTATTAATAATATAAAAATATCGTTTTCATTATAAACTTTAATTCAAAATGTACTATACACTATAGTTTATAATTAATTGATTTATTTTCTATTATTAATGTGCTGGTATGTAATAAGGATATTTTTATGAAAACATATCAGAGATACTTATCTAGATCTTTGATTTTATTTTTTAGCTTATTGCTTATGTTTTTGTTACTTATAGAGAGTAATATAGGATTTAAGTGGTTCTTTAATTTTACAAATTACTTTTTTTTAGGGTCAAAAGTTGAAAAAATATCAGGTAATTGGAGAGACTTTACACTACAAAATATTTATTGTAATATTTTAGGAATGTCTGTAAAAGCAAAGAAAATAAGATGCATAATAGACTATGCTTCTTTTTTTAAGATGTCTTTAATTATTAAAGAAATAGAAACAAAAGATATGCAAATTAAAATCAACGATAATCAAAACGCATATTTAAAAAAAAATATTTCTAAAGATAATTTTAAAAAATCTATTTTTTTAGGACATTCTTTAACTATTAATAAAATACATTTTGATAAAATTTTTTTTAAAACTGCAAAAAAAAATATTTTTCTGTCTGATATTTTTACTGGAATTCAATGGACAGGAAGTAATCTTGTTATTTTCCCTTCTTATATCAGTGATATTAATATAGAAAAATCTAATATTCAATCAAAAATTTTTATTCAAAATCAAAAAATTTTTAAAAAAAAAGATTTTAATTCACAAAAAATATCTAATTTTTTTCGATTTTTTTCAGAAAAAATAAAAAATTTAATTTTGTTAAATACAGATTTAAAAAATTTAATATGCGCTAATTTTAGTTTTGTTGATGATTTTAATAATAAACAAAATATTTCTGAAATAGAGATAAAAGCTCAAATAAAAAATAATACTATCAAAATAAAAAAATTTAATTCTCGTTTTCATTCAATTAAGATAAAATCTTACGGTCAAATTGTTTTAAAAAATAATTGTTCAATTTTTTCTACAATACATAGTGAAATATCAACATTAGAGCTTCATGATAAAATTTTAAATCTGTCGATTAAATCAAAATTAAATAATAAATTTAAGTTTATATTAAATGTTAATAATTTAATGCGTACAAACGTACAAGGAGTAATTTTTTTAAATCGTTTAAATTGTCCTTTTCAAGTAAAATTAAGTAGTACTCATTTTTTTCTTCCTATAGAAAAAAAAATTGGATTAAGATCAAACTCTTTTTCTGCAATTTTAAAAGGTAATATTAATAATTATTTTTTATCTTTGCAAAATATTTTATATATAAAAAATTTTCCTTCGATACTATTTAAATTAAATAGTCATGGTAATTTAAAAAATATTTTTTTAGATAAACTTATTTTTTTACCAATAAAGAATATACATTCTTCAGAAGAAAAGAATAAATTGATTTTTAATAAAAAAGAAATAAATTCTAATGATACTAAATATAATCAGATTTTAGCTAATTTAATTGGAAAATTAGATATATCAGTCACTTCAAGTGAAAAATCACATAATTTGTCTGTTCCACAAATTCGTTTTAATGGAAATATAATGAATAAAAAATTTTCTATATTAAGTTCTTTATTTTATAAAAATTTTAGTTTTTTAGACATTCCAAAAATGAACATATCTTTAGGAAAAAATAAAGCGTGGTTAAAAGGCATGTTTAATAAAAATATTTATGTTAATTCTGCCTTTTGTTTCGATCATTTGGATTATTTTTCTCCTTTTTTGAAAGGAGTGATTAAAGGAAAATTCCATTTATCAGGTTCTCGTTCTAACCCAAGACTCTATAGTTCGTTTTCAGCAAATCATGTTATTTGGAACGATTTTAACTTAAATAAGATGGAAATTTCCTCCAGAATACATAGTCATAATAAAATTTCAGGAAATTTTTTATTTGATATAAAAAAAATGAATTCTTCTTTTTTAAATATTGATTTTTTAAAAATTAGATCTTTTTGGAATGATAAAAATCAAAAATTTTATTTTTCATTGAAAAACAAAGATTGTTTTATTAATTTTGTTTTTTATGGAATTTTAAATAAAAAAACAAAATTTTGGAATGGTTTTTTTAAAAAAATTGATATTCAAACCTCTAATTTTAAATGGATTATCAAAAAAAACATTGTAATACGTAATTACAACATTAAAAAGAAAACAAATGATTATATTCAAAAAAAATTAAAAAATTCTATCAAATTATCTAATTTTTTATTAATTTTAAAAAATTTTTTTAAAAATTCTTCTCATGGTTCTATTTTAAAGTTTCATGGTCAGACATTAATTAATGCTGAATTAAAATGGTTATCAGATGTCAATTTTATTAATGGAACGTTTATTTTAGAAAGCAAAAAGTTAATATTAGAAAAAATAACAAAAGAAAAAAGTCTTATTAAAAAAATTAACTTTTTAAATTTTTCTATAAATTTAAAAGGAAATAATTTAACATCACATTGGATTTTAAAAAATTCAAATCATTTATTAGAAGAAAGTAGTTTATTGGGTTTTTTAAATATTAATGATGTTTATAATACAAAAATAATTCATGGAAAATGTTTTATCTTAAACTTTCCTGTTTCTATTATTGATTTTTTTACAGTTTATTTTCAAAACACACAAGGTGTTTTAATAGGTAATATGAATTTTTCTGGTTCTTTATATAATCCAAAGATAGTAGCTGATATTAATTTAAAAAATATTTTTATTAAAGGGCGTAACTTATTAACATATATTAGTATGTTTTTTTGTTCTTTTTTTAATTATTCAAATTATATAGATATTAATCAAGAAATCATAATAAAAAAAGGAAGTTTGTTTTTTCAATTAAGTTTAAATAGAAAAAAACAAAACGGTTTAGAATGGAGTATTTTGTTTAATAGCGATAATTTTAAAATTGAAATTTTTCCAAGAATCCAATTCACAGTCTCCTCTCAGCTTAATTTTCATTATTTTTTATCAAAATGTAGTATGAATGGGTATTTAAAATTTTTACTATTTTATTTTTATATACATGAAAATAATATAATAATTTAATTTTTAATAAATTTGTTTTCTTATTTTATCGCTCTTTTGTATGCTGAAACAATTTCTAATTTAGCATCTTTGCAATTTCCCCATCCGATTATTTTAACCCATTTTGAGTTGTCTAGTTTTTTATAGTATTTAAAAAAATGAAAGATTTGATTTTTAAGAAGTTCAGGCATATCTGATATGTCATTTATATTTTTATATTCCTGGCAAATATTTTCAACTGGAACTGCTATTATTTTTGCATCATTTCCTGATTCGTCGTTCATGTTTAATACGCCAATAGGTTTACAATTAATAATAGAGTTAGATTGTATTGGGTAAGGAGAGGGCACTAAAACATCTAATGGATCTCCATCAAGAGATAAAGTATTATTAATATATCCATAATTACATGGGTAAAACATAGGTGTAGATATAAATCTATCAACGAATAACATACCAGATTTTTTGTCTATTTCATATTTAACCGGAGATGAATTAGATGGGATTTCAATAATTACATATATATCATGTGGTATGTTTTTTCCTGCAGCAATATTTTTAAGATTCATTTTTTTTCTCTTTTATAGTTTTAGATGTTTTTATTTAATAAATTTAATCTTCTTATATTAGTAAAAATATTTTTTATAAGATAAAAAAATCAAGGTATACTAGTTTCTATTAACTGTATCATTCAAAAACAATTATAGCTAGAATTTATAAACATTAACTTATTAAAAATAAAAATTTTTAGATATTAAAAAGATTTTATGTTAAAAATATCATTAATTTAAAAAGGAGTATTTATGAAATCGAATCAAGAAATAGAAAAAGAAGAAAAGTTACTTGTTGATACTATTCAAAAAATATTAAATTTGTCTAGAGAAAAAATTTCTATTGAAGTATCGGCAAAAAAAACTATAGGTCTTAGTGTAAATATAAGAAATAGTATAATTGAAAATATAGAATTTAACAGTGATAGTTTATTATTAATGACTGTATATAATAAATTTTCTAAAGGAACTGTATCATCTAAAGATTTTAGTGAAAACGGCATTAAAAATATGTTAGATATGGCAATTAAAATTTCTAGATACTCTTCTTCTGATTATTTCTCAGGACTTCCTGAAAAAGAATTATTATGTTTAAATTCTATTGATTTAGATTTATTTCATCCTTGCGACTTTAGCGTTAAAAACGCTGTTCAGCTTTCTACTATGACAGAACGAGCAGCTTTTAAATATGATAAAAGAATTGTTAATAGCGAAGGTAGTTTTTTTGATAGCTGTGCAACTATACATATTTTTGGAAACAGCTTAGGAATTTTACAAAAATATAAATCTACTCGTTATTCAATATACAACTGTGTAATTTCCAAAGATAATCACTGTATGCAAAGAGATTTTGATTACTCAATATCTCGTAAAATAAACGATTTAAAAAAACCAGATGATGTTGGAAAAAACGCAGCTCAAAAAGCCATATCCCGAATAGGATCTAAGAAGATACGTACTATGAAAACTGCAGTTATTTTTTCTAAAGAAGTGTCTTCTTCATTTTTTTCTCATCTTGTTCATGCAATAAGTGGCGATAATATATGTCAAAGATCTACTTTTTTAATAAATGATTTAAATAAAAAAATTTTTCCTGAATGGTTAAATATTAAAGAATATCCTCATATAAAACAAGGATTAGGAAGCAGATTCTTTGATAGTGAAGGTGTGGCTACTAAAACGAAAAACATTATTAAAAATGGAGAATTAAAAACGTGGTTGTTAAACAGCTACAATGCTCGAAAAATTGGATTATTGAGCACAGGTAATTCTGGAGGTATTTCTAATTGGATTATTTCACATCGAAATGTGTCTTTTCAAGAACTTTTAAAAAATATGAATCAAGGAATTTTAGTAACAGAATTAATAGGTCAAGGAGTTGATATCATCAGTGGGCACTATTCAAGAGGAGTTTTCGGTTTTTGGGTTGATAATGGAAAAATTGAGCACCCAGTTCATGAGATTACTATATCTGGAAATTTGAGGAATATGTGGAGAAATATTGTGAGCATCAGTAATGATATTGAAAAAAGAAATAAAATTCAGTGTGGATCAATACTAATATCAGAAATGCAAATTTCTGGTAATTAATAATTAAATACTATTATATTTTTTATATCTAAATATAAAAAATAAAGGCAATAAATTTGTTATTTTTACACTATAAAATGTGATAAATTGAAATAATTTTAATAAAATTATAATTTCTTGATTTCGGAAGTTGACCTATAAGCCGGGTTCTGTTTTGAACAGTCATTTATCTAGGATAGTAATTGCTTACTAACTCAAGCAGCCTACCCAGGTTTTTTTGGTACGAGCAATACCAATTTATAACCTCTATTTGGCTTTGCTCCAGGTGGAGTTTACCGTGCCATAATTGTTACCAATTATGCGGTGCGCTTTTACCGCACCTTTTCACCCTTTCCAATATGTTTTTATTACAATAAAAAATATATTTGGTGGTTTTCTTTCTGTTGCACTAGTCATAAGCTCACGCTCTCCAGGAGTTACCTGGCACCTTGCTCTAAGGAGCCCGGACTTTCCTCTTTTTAGTTTTATAAAAACTAAACAGCGACTGTTTGGTCAACTTCAAAGTACATTATATATTTTTTTTAAAGAATTGTCATTTTTCTTGTTTTAATGCATATTGATATAAAATATTTTTTCTAATTTTATAAATTTTTGAGGTTGCTACAACCGATATTTTTAATGGAAATAGATTTCTTAAAATCTTAAAACAATTCAATATTTCTTCGGATAAAATTTCATTTTTTAGTTTTTTAAAACCATTGATAATAATTACTATTTCTCCTTTATAACGGTATTCATCTTCTCTCATCCATTTTAAAATTTTTTTGGCTTCTCCTCCGCGAATTGATTCCCATTTTTTAGTAATTTCTTTAGCTATAACTATGTGTCTATTTTGATCAATTTGATCTATTATATCTTGAATACTTTCGAGTATTCTGTGTTTTGATTCATAAAAAATTATTGTTCGAGTTTCTTTTTTTAAAGAGCGAAGTAAATCACACCTCATTTTTTTTTTTGAAGGAAGAAATCCTTCATAGCAAAAACGATTAGTTGATATTCCTGATGCACTTAGCGCTGTAATTGCAGCACAAGGGCCAGGAAGAGGTACAACTTTTATATTATAAGAATGGCATATTTTGACTAAAATATAACCAGGATCGTTAATTAACGGAGTGCCAGCATTTGAAACCAGAGCAATATTTTGACCTTTTTTTAATTTTTCAATTAAATAATTACTTTTTTTTTGTTCATTATGTTTGTTAATTAATGTTAAACTTTTTTTTATTTTAAAATTTTTTAATAAAATGCCAGTATGTTGAATACTTTCAGCAGCAATAATATCAGCATTTTTTAATGTATTTAAAGCTCGTTGGGTAATATCTGATAAGTTTCCAATTGGTGTTGGTACAATATAAAGAATGCCTGTATACAATAAATTCATCATTTATCCATTTGATTATGATTAAAGTTCAACATTTATTAGAAAAATTATTAATTTAATACTTTTTTAATTTATTTTTGATATGTTAAGTTAATATTAATATATTCGATTTTTAAAATATATAATTTTATAAATATTTTAGAGGTTTTTAAATTGAAAAGAGTAGTGATTACAGGATTTGGAATCGTTTCAAGTATAGGAAATAATAAAAAAGAAGTACTCAAATCTTTATATAACGGAATTTCTGGTATTACATTTTCTGAAGAAATGAAAAATGCAGGCATGAGAAGTCAAGTTTGGGGGAATATTTTGTTAAAAAATAAGTTTCATATTACAAATAAAGTATTTCGATTTATGAATAATGCTGCTATTTATGCGTTTTTGTCTATGAAAGAAGCAATAAAAGATTCAAATTTAAAAAATTGTCAATATCAAAAAAATTCTCGTGTTGGTTTAATTGTTGGCTCTGGATGTAGCTCTTCTAAGTCTTTTTCAAATAATTACAATTCAATAAAAAATAAAAAAAATATCTTAAAATCTACGAGTCCTTATGTTGCAATTAAATCAATGAATTCAGTAATTTCTGCATGTTTATCTACTTTATTTCAGATTTATGGAGTAAATTATTCCATTAGTTCAGCTTGCTCAACTTCTTCAAATTGCATTGGAAATGCATTTGAATTAATTAAATCAGGTGTACAAGATATTGTCTTTGCTGGTGGAGCTGAGGATATTAGTTTGGAATTAGCTTCTGAGTTTGACGCTATGAGAGCTCTTTCATCTAAATTTAACAAAACTCCTATTAAATCATCAAGAGTGTACGATGTAAACCGTGATGGTTTTGTAATATCAGGCGGCGCTGGAATATTAGTTTTAGAAGATCTAGATTGTGCTTTATCTCGATCTGCTTGCATTTATGCTGAAATAATTGGATATGCTACTACATCAGATGGTTCAGATATGATTTTACCTTCTGGAATTGGAGCAGAAAGATGCATGAAATTAGCAAAAAAAGAACAAAATGCATCAATTGATTATATAAACGTCCATGGTTCATCTACTCAAGTTGGTGATTTAGTTGAGTTAAAAGCAATTAAAAAAGTATTTTTAAATGATCTAAAACAACTAAAAATTTCAGCTACGAAGTCCATGACTGGTCATTCTTTAGGAGCTTCTGGAGTACATGAAATAATTTATACGTTGCTAATGATGAAATATAATTTTATAGCTCCAACTATTAATATTAAAAATTTAGAGCCTTATGCAAAAAAAATGAATATTATTCAAAAAACAGTTAATGTGATTATTAACACGGCTATGTCGAATAGTTTTGGTTTTGGTGGAACAAATGTTTCATTAATCATTAAAAAATATTAATATATTTATTAACATATTTAATTTTTCTAAATTTTATTTTAATTAAAATATATTTTCATGTAATAAGACATAAGCATTTTTTAATATAAATTAATGAATTGAAAAATTATGAGGATAAAAATGAATCAATTAAATGCGTTAAAAAAATTTACAACTATTGTTGCAGATACAAGTGATATAGAATCTATTCGTAAATACAAACCAGAAGATGCAACAACTAATCCATCCTTAATATTAAAAGCCGTGAATATAAAAAGTAATCAACATTTTATTGATAAAGCTGTAAAATATGCAAAACAGAAAGGAGGTTCGTATAGAAAAAAAATTATTAATGCGAGCGATAAGATTTTAGTAGATCTCGGAACAGAAATTTTAAAATATGTTCCAGGTTATATTTCTAGCGAAGTTGATGCGAGATTATCTTTTGATAAAGAAAAGTGTATTTTAAGAGCAAAAAAAATTATTAATATGTATGAAGAACAAGGTATTTCTCGTAAAAGAGTATTAATTAAATTAGCGTCTACATGGGAATCAATTAAAGCAGCAGAAGAACTTAAAAAAGAAAATATTTTTTGTAATTTAACACTTTTATTTTCTTTTGCACAGGCGCGTGCTTGTGCAGAAGCAAAAATATTTTTAATTTCTCCTTTTGTTGGAAGAATTTATGATTGGTATTTTTCTCAAAAAGAACTTTTTTCGTCTTTTTTAAAAGAAGATCCAGGAGTTTTATCTGTATCTAAAATTTTTCATTATTATAAAAAACATAATTATAAAACAATAATTATGGGAGCAAGTTTTAGAAATATTAAACAGATCTTAGATTTGGCAGGATGTGATCGACTAACTATTTCTCCTATTTTTTTAGAAGAGCTGGAATCAAGTACTGAAATAGTAGAAAGAAAACTTATTCCTTCTAATATTTTTTTTCAAACTCCAGTATCGTTTTCTGAAGAAGAATTTCGATGGGAACATAATCAAGATGCGATGGCTGTTCAGAAATTATCAGAAGGAATACGAGATTTTGGAAAAGATCAGTTATCTTTAGAAAAAATATTTTATAAAAAAATATAAATTTCTTAAATAAGTTTAATCATTTAAATTTTTTATTCATTAATTGGAAAAAATATGTGTTCACGAAAAGAATTAGCCAATGCAGTTCGTATGTTAAGTGTAGATGCAGTAGAAAAAGCACAATCAGGACATCCTGGAATGCCTATGGGTATGGCAGACATATCTGAAGTATTATGGAGAGATTTTTTAAAACACAACCCTAAAAATCCTAATTGGAGTGATCGTGATCGATTTGTTCTTTCTAATGGTCACGGATCCATGTTGTTATATAGTTTATTACATCTTACTGGATACGATTTATCAATACAAGAACTAATGAATTTTAGACAAATTAATTCTAAAACTCCAGGTCATCCAGAAGTAGGTGAAACTCCTGGTATAGAAACCACTACTGGTCCTTTAGGGCAAGGATTAGCCAATGCAGTCGGTATGGCTATTGCTGAAAAAAATTTAAGTTTTTATTTTAACAGAAAAAATTTTAAAATAGTTAATCATTATACATGGGCATTTGTTGGTGATGGTTGTTTAATGGAAGGAATCTCTCATGAGGTTTGTTCTTTAGCAGGGACTTTAAAATTAGGAAAATTAATTGTTTTTTACGACAATAACGGCATTTCGATAGATGGAGAAATTGCTAATTGGTTTACAGATGATACACCTCAACGTTTTAAATCATATCATTGGCATGTGGTAAAAGATGTTGATGGTCATGACTCTAAATCTATTATAAAAAGTATTGAAGAAGCGAAATCAATTAAAGATAAGCCTTCTATCATTATTTGTAATACTGTTATTGGTTTTGGTTCTCCTAATAAATCCGGAAGTTCTGAAGCGCATGGATCCCCTTTGGGAGAAAAAGAAATTATTTTAACACGAGAAAAATTAAAATGGAAGTATCCACCTTTTTATATACCAAGCAAGATTTATAGAAAATGGAATGCAATAGAAAAAGGTTCAAAATTTGAAGAATCTTGGAATAAAAAATTTGATTTATACCAATCTATGTATCCTAAATTAGCTTCTGAATATATTAGAAGAATGAACAATGAATTATCTCTAGATTGGTATGAAAAAAATATAAACATTATTTCAAATGCTCAAAAAAACCCAAAAAAAATTGCAAGTCGAAAAGCGTCACAAGACGCTTTAGAAAAATTTGGTCCATTGCTACCAGAATTAATAGGAGGATCGGCTGACTTGTCTCCTAGCAATTTAACTATGTGGTCAGGTAGTAATGCAATTAAAAGTAATTCGTTTGGTAACTATATTCACTATGGAGTTCGAGAATTTGGAATGAGCGCCATTGCAAACGGAATATCTAATCATGGTGGATTTATTCCATACACATCCACTTTTTTAATATTTGTTGAATATGCAAGAAATGCAGTTCGAATGGCTGCTTTAATGAATAGTAAACATATTTTTATATACACTCATGATTCTATTGGTTTAGGTGAAGATGGCCCAACTCATCAACCAGTAGAACAATTAGCTAGTTTACGAATGACTCCAAATATAGATGTTTGGAGACCTAGTGATCAAGTTGAAACACTAGTGGCTTGGAAAAATGCTATTGAGAAAAAAAATGGACCAACAGCAATTATTTTGTCACGTCAAAATTTATCTCAATTTCATAGAGAAAATTTAAAATTAAGTGATATTTCTTATGGAGCATATATATTATATGATTCAAAATCTCCGATTGATATTATTTTTATTTCTACCGGATCTGAATTAGAAGTTGCTTTTCTTGCTGCAAAAAAAATAGCTTCTTTAGGATATTCTATTCGAGTAGTTTCGATGCCTTCGACTAATGTGTTTGATAGGCAGGATGATAATTATAAAGAATTAATTTTACCATCTAGTGTTACTAAAAGAGTAGCAATTGAAGCTAGTGTAAAAGATTTTTGGTATAAATATGTAGGAATTAATGGTTTAATAATTGGAATGGAAGAATTTGGAAAATCTGCACCAGCAGATGTATTATTCAAAGAATTTGGGTTTACTGTAGAAAACATAGTAAATAAATCAAAGATTTTATTAGAATCGTAATTCTAAAAATATTTTCAAGGGGCTTTTAAAAGCCCCATTTTTTCATTAAAACGTTTATATTATGTTTAAAAATAAAGATAAAATAGGATAACCGAACATGGTTTGTGAAATTACTGAGCTAGCTAAAAAATTAATTTGCATTCCTTCCATTAGCCCAAGAGATTTAGGTTGTCAAAAAATTTTGATAAAGCGATTAAAATCCATTGGATTTCAAATCCAAGAAATTAATATATGTGATACAAAAAATTTTTGGGCTTTTAGAGGAACTGGAAAAACATTGACATTTGCAGGTCATACAGATGTAGTTTCACCAGGAGAAGAAAAAATTTGGAAGACAAGTCCTTTTGATCCTGTAATTCGAAATGGTATTCTCTTTGGAAGAGGGTCTTCAGATATGAAAGGAGCTCTAGCAGCTATGATTATTGCAGCTGAGAGATTTGTTAGTAAATTTCCAAATCATCAAGGACGTTTGTCTTTTTTAATTACTTCTGATGAAGAATCAAGCGCTGTTAATGGTACTTTAAAAGTAGTAGAGTATTTAATAAATAAAAAAGATACTATTGATTATTGTATTGTAGGAGAACCATCTAGTAGTCAAATTGTTGGTGATGTAATAAAAAATGGAAGACGTGGATCTATAACAGCTAATGTTAAAATTTACGGTGTACAAGGGCATATTGCTTATCCTAATTTAGCAGAAAATCCAATCCATAAAGGATTACCTGTTATTTTAAAAATATTATCTTTAAAATTAGATAATGGAAATTCTTTTTTTTCACCAACTAGCGTAAATTTTTCAAATATTCATGCAGGAAGTGGAAGTAGTAATATTATTCCAAGTTCTTTATTTTTTCAATTTAATTTTCGTTTTAGCACAGAAACTTCTGACAAAGAAATTAAGTTAAAAATTAAAGATATTTTAGATAAAAGCAATTTAAAGTATTCCATAGAATGGTTTCTATCAGGACAACCTTTTTTAACTAAATCTGGTTTGTTGTTAGATACTGTAATACAATCTGTTGTATATATAAATCATATTAATCCAATTATATCTACTAATGGGGGAACCTCTGATGGCAGATTTATTTCACTAATGAATGCTCAAATAGTTGAATTAGGACTACTTAATAATACCATCCATAAAGTCAATGAATGTGTCAAAATATCTGATTTAAAAGCATTAAGCCTGATTTACGAAGATGTTATGAAAAAATTACTTGTTTAAAAAATAAACATTTTTTGATGCAGAATATCATAAAGACACTCTGCATTTTAAGTGAAACATGATACAGTTTTAAACAATGATATTCTTGTGTTTCATTTTTAAATTACTTATATTTACATCAACAAATTTTTAAAATTTTTTTTATTTAATCGGCAGAATACTGTGATTTGATTGATTTAATTTTTTATTTTGGAGAGGCGTATTTATTTCATTTAGTATAATTAACATTTTTAATTCCTGATATTCATAATTTAAAACTCAATCGTTTTTTGTATTGACAACATTCAAATAAGAACCAGATGCTATTAATAAAAAAGTACACAATTAAATCAGTATTTTTAAAAAATATCTTTATATCTTTTGAAGATTGGCATATTTCATTGCTTTTTCAAGTTTTAAACAAGTAGAATTTGAAATTGGAGTTAAAGGTAATCTTAATGTATCATTTTTTATTAATCCTATTTTTTTCGCTAACCATTTTACTGGAATGGGATTAGGTTCTATAAATAAAGCTTCGTGCAATAATACAAGACGTTCATTAATAAATCTTGCTTTAATAAAATCTCCCTTTAATGCATATGAACACATTTTCGCCATTTCTTTTGCTGCTATATTCGCTGTAACTGATATAATACCTTGTCCTCCAAGTTGCATAAAATCTAATGCTGTTGCGTCATCTCCACTTATAAGTAAAAAGTTTTTTTTTGCTAATTTTTTAATTTTACTAATTCTTGATAGATCACCAGTTGCTTCTTTGATCCCTATTATATTTTCAAATTCAGATAATCTAGCTACAGTTTGAGGAAGTAAATCACAACCGGTTCGACTAGGAACGTTATAAAGAATTTGAGGCAATTTAGTGTTTTCTGAAATGGCTTTAAAATGTTGATATAATCCTTCTTGAGTAGGTTTATTATAATAAGGAGTTACAGTAAGACATCCTGAAACTCCAGATTTTTCAAATCTTTTAGTTAAGGAAATTGCTTCAGTTGTAGCATTTGCTCCTGTTCCTGCAATAACTGGAATTTTTGAGTCTGCTAACTCTAAAGTTAGCATAACAATATTTATATGTTCTTTTTGACTTAGAGTTGCTGATTCCCCAGTAGTTCCAATAGAAACAATTGCTTTTGTTTTATTTAGTATGTGATAATTAACTAGTTTTTTTAAACTAGAATGACAAATTTGACCTTTTTCATTCATTGGAGTTATTAATGCAACAATACTTCCTGTAAACATTTGTTTTCGCCTCTATAAAAAATTTATTTTATTTTTACATATATCTAAAATTAAGATAATAAATAAAAATTATAAATACTGTATTACTTTTTTATTTTTATAAAAATTTGATTTTTTGAAATTTATTTTAATAAAAATTATTTTTATTTATAAATATTTTAAGAAGTTACTGATTTTTTAGTAAAAGTAAATTTGTTAAAAATATTTTTTTAAAGATTAATTTGTCCACATTGAGCTCGAAATCTTAATATGTGATCCATTATTACAATTGCAACCATAGCTTCAGTAATTGGAACAGCACGAATTCCTACACATGGATCATGTCTTCCTTTAGTAACAATTTTTTTTATTTTGTGATTTTTGTCAATTGTATTTCCTATTTTTTTTATACTTGATGTAGGCTTAAAAGCAGCTTTTAAAACAATGTTTTCACCGTTACTAATACCTCCTAAAATTCCACCAGCATGATTAGTTAAAAATCCATTTGGAGTAATTTCATCTCGATGCTCGCTTCCCTTTTGCTTTATAGAAGAAAATCCATCTCCAATTTCTACTCCTTTTACTGCATTTATACTCATTAGTGCATGAGCTAAATCAGCATCTAGACGATCAAAAACTGGTTCTCCTAGTCCTATTGGTACGTTTTCAGCAACAATTGTAATTTCTGCTCCGATGGAATCTCCTGTTTTTTTTAAGTTTTTAATGAGATTTTCCAGATGTATAATTTTTTCTGAATCAGAGCAGAAAAAAGGATTTTTTTCTACTTCTATCCAAGATTTAAACGAACAATTAATATCTCCCATAGCTGATAAGTATGCTCGAATGATAATTTTATATTTTTCTTTTAGATATTTTTTAGCAAATCCTCCTGCTGCAACTCTCATTGCAGTTTCTCTAGCTGAGGATCTTCCTCCTCCTCGATAGTCTCTAATTCCATATTTTTTTTCATAAGTAAAATCAGCATGACCAGGTCTAAATAAGTCTTTTATATTATTATAATCTGATGAGCGCTGATCTTTGTTATTAATTATTAATCCGATACTAGTCCCTGTTGTGATACCATTAAACATTCCAGAAAGTATATGAATTTGGTCTGATTCACGACGTTGAGTAGTATATCGAGAAGCTCCAGGTCGTCTTCGATTTAAATCAAATTGCAAATCTTTGGAGCATATACTAATACCTGGAGGCATTCCGTCAATAATGCATCCTAATGATGCTCCATGTGATTCTCCAAACGTTGTTACACGAAATATATCTCCAATTGTATTTCCAGCCATTTTGTACCTTTTTTTAGAATAAATGTATAAAATTATAAAGAATAAAAAATAGAAATATTAGAATATATATGAATAAAAAAAATTTTTTAGTTTCATTTTTCAATTTTTTATTATTTTTGTATATTGAATAATGATAAATGTTTTATTTGTTGTTTTTCTAAAAACTAAATTATATAATTAATTAAAATCATCATACAAATTAAAAAATAATATTTTTAAAATATCAGATTATATTAATATTTTGGTAATAAATAATTATGAATAAAAATAGGCAATGCACTAATAATAGTGATATTTTATTCCGTAAATGGTTAGATAATACTCGTGAAATAGTACAAGATACAATATTTCATTCTAGAATTCATAAAGTTAATTCTAATACATCATTGAAACGTACTTTCTTAGAACAAGATTCTCATAGTCATTATTTTTCTAACAAAAAAAATAAGAATTTATTTAGATACGATCCTGTGTCTTACGTATGCAATAAAACTTTTATTCATGTACTAAATCGTTTAAAACAAGGAAAATATAACCCAGAAATTTTTTTAGATTTACATGGATTAACGCAGTATCAGTCACAAAAAGAACTTGCAAAACTAATGGTAGCGTGTCAGAAAGAAAGAGTTTTTTGCGTACATATTATGCATGGATATGGTGAGCATATTTTAAAAAAACAAATTCCTTTTTGGTTATCTCAACACCCAGATGTTATAGCTTTTCATCAAGCTCCTAAAATTCTTGGAAGTGGCGCTGCAATTGTAGTGATAATTAAGATTAGATCTTGTTAAAATAAGAATGAAATTGAAAATAATGTTTGTTTATTCAATAACATAAAACGTTTTTATTTTTTCATTTTTTTAAAAATTTTATAAGATTTATTTTAATAAAAATAATATCTTTATATGTTTAAAGTGTATAAAAATATTTTTTTGAAAACCCTTATTTTTGGGTTTTTTTATTTTTAAAATATATAAAATTTATAAATATATTATTTCCAGCATAAAATGTTAAGGAATAGTTATGTTTAATAGTAATCACGTTCGTATTGCAATGCAAAAAACAGGTCGATTAAGCAACGATTCTATAAAGTTACTTAAATCTTGTGGTATTAAAATAAATTTGAAACAACAAAAATTAATAGCTTTTGCCGAAAATATGCCGATTGATGTTATGCTTGTTCGTGATGATGACATCCCCGGATTAATAATGGACGGAGTAGTAGATTTAGGAATAGTTGGAGAAAATGTTCTTGAAGAAGAATTGTTAAATAGGATGTCACAAAAATCTGATAGTGACTATATTACTCTGAAACGTCTTGATTTTGGAATTTGTAAATTATCTTTAGCTGTACCTTATGATGCTAATTATTTTGGTATCACATATTTTAAAAATCTTAGAATTGCTACTTCTTATCCTTATTTGTTAAAAAAATATTTAGATAAAAAAAATATTTCTTTTAAAACATGCATGTTAAATGGTTCAGTAGAAGTTGCTCCCCGAGCTGGTTTGTCCGATGCAATTTGCGATTTAGTTTCAACAGGTGCTACATTAGAAGCTAATAGTTTGAGAGAAGTGCAAGTTATTTTTCGATCTCAAGCATGTTTAATTTCCAGAACAGGAAGAATTAATAGTGAAAAAAAAGAAGTAATTAATAAATTAATGACTCGTATTCAGGGTGTAATTAAAGCTAGAGAATCAAAATATATTATGCTTCATGCTCCTGTTAATAAATTAAAAGAAGTTGTATCTTTATTAAGAGGAGCAGAGAGGCCGACTATTCTAAAACTAGCTGGTGATAATAATCGAGTAGCAATGCATATGGTGAGCAGTGAAACATTATTTTGGGAAACTATGGAAAAATTAAAATCTTTAGGAGCTAGTTCAATTTTAGTTTTACCAATAGAAAAAATGATGGAGTAAAATTATATGATTTATTTTAATAAGATTGTTCATTGGAATGAATTAAATTTAGATGAGAAGAAAAAAATCTTATCTAGACCTAGCGTTCAAAAAAGTTTTTTAGTGAAAGAGACAGTTCAAAAAATTATCAAAAAAGTTAAAATTTTAGGCGATCAAGCTCTAAAAGAGTATACTTTATTATTTGATAAATGTCATATAAATGAGTTTAAATTGACAAAAGAGCAGATTAACGCATCTTTTTTAAAGATAAATAAAGATTTAAAACAATCAATTTTAATTGCTAAAAAAAATATTACATGTTTTCATCAAGCTCAAATTTCATCGGAAGTAGACATTGAAACTCAATTTGGAGTGCGTTGTCAGCAAATTAATTTACCTTTAAATTCTATAGGAATTTATATTCCAAGCGGAACAGCTCCTTTATTTTCTACTGTTTTAATGTTAGGAATACCTGCGGTAATTGCTGGTTGTAAGAAAATAATTCTCTGCTCTCCTCCTCCAATCAGTGAAGAAGTTCTGTATGCATCATATATATGCGGCATTAATGAAATATTTCAAGTAGGAGGGGCTCAAGCTATTGCAGCTCTTGCTTTTGGCACTCAAACTATCCCTAAAGTTGACAAAATTTTTGGACCAGGAAACAGTTATGTTACAGAAGCAAAATTACAAGTAAGTTCAATTTACAATGGACCTGCTATAGACATGTTGGCTGGTCCTTCCGAATTATTAATTATTGCTGATAATAAGTCTAATCCAGATTTCATTGCTGCAGATTTATTATCTCAAGCAGAGCACGGATTGTCTTCTCAAGTAATATTATTAACTCCTTATATTAATTTAGCTAAAAAAGTTATAATTTCTATTAATAATCAATTAATTAATTTATCTAGATTGAAAGAAATTACCAGTTCTTTAAAGAATAGCATAATCATTGTTACTGACAACATTACTGAATGTATAAATATATCTAATATTTATGCACCTGAACATTTGAGTATTCAAACAGAGCAGCCAAGAAAAATATTAGACAGTATATTAAATGCCAGTTCAGTTTTTTTAGGTTCTTGGTCTCCAGAAACAGCAGGTGATTACGCATCTGGAACAAATCATGTTTTACCTACATATGGGAAATCCGTTTCAAGCTCTTGTTTGGGATTAGCCGATTTTCAAAAACGTGTTTTAGTTCAGGAATTAACGTCTCAAGGTTTAATTAATTTATCTCATACTCTTCAGATTTTGTCTGAAGCAGAGAAATTAGAAGGACATAAAAATGCTGTAAAAATTAGAGTTGATTCTGTTAAAAGGAATATATAATGAACGATATAACTAAACTATTAAGAAAAAATGTTCAAAAATTAGTACCTTACCAATCCGCTAGACGAATTGGAGGTCATGGAGATGTATGGTTAAATGCAAATGAATCGCCTTTATCAACAATTTTTGAAACAGAAAAAAAAATGTTTAATCGTTATCCAGAATGTCAACCTAAAAATTTAATAAAATCATATGCTCGTTACGTTAATTTATCACCTGATCAAATTTTATCAACTAGAGGAGCTGATGAAGGGATTGAATTATTAATAAAGGCTTTTTGCGAACCTGGAATAGATAAAATTATTTACTGTCCACCTACTTATGATATGTATCAAATTAATGCAAAAATTGCAGGAGTAAAAATAGAAGAAATTCCTACTATAAAAAATACATGGAAAATAGATGTATCTAGTATTAAATTAAAATTAAATCAGGTAAAATTAATATATATCTGCAATCCTAACAATCCAACTGGTAACATTATATCGCAAGATACTCTCATAAATTTGCTGAAAATAACTTCTGGTAAATGCTTAGTGGTAATTGATGAAGCTTATATCGAATTTTCTCCAAACAATAGTATGATTAATTTTTTAAAAGAATATTCAAATTTAGTTATTTTAAGAACTTTATCAAAAGCTTTTGCTTTAGCAGGAATAAGATGTGGTTTTACTTTATCAACAAAAGAAGTTATAAATGCTTTACATAAGGTAATTAGCCCTTATCCAATACCTTCTCCTGTTTCAGATATAGCCGCTCAAGCTTTAACTGTAGATTCTATTAAATTAATGAAAAATAGAGTTTCAATTTTAAATTTAAATCGTTTTTGGTTAGTTAAAAAATTAAAAAATATGCCCTGTGTTAAAAAAGTATTTAATAGTCATGCTAACTATGTATTAGTTCAATTTTTTATGTTTGACAAAATTTTTAAAACTTTATGGAATAATGGTATCATTTTAAGAAATCAGAATCACAAAATAAATCTACGAGAATGCTTGAGAATTTCTATTGGATCTCGTCAAGAATGTATGCGTGTAATTGAAGAGCTAAAAAAGTTTGTTTAATCTCAACAATAAAAGTTTTGGAGATTTTTAATGAAGCATAAAATATTATTTGTTGATAGAGATGGAACTTTAATTGATGAACCATCTATAGATTTTCAAGTAGATAGTATAAGTAAATTAGTTTTTAAAAGAAATGTTATTTCTTCATTATCTAATTTAATTAAATTAAATTACAAACTTGTTATGGTGACTAATCAAGACGGTTTAGGAAGTAACAATTTTAAATGGGAAGATTTTAATCTTCCTCATAATTTTATGTTAAGTATATTTCGTTCAGAAAAAATTATTTTTGAAGATATATTAATTTGTTCTCATTTTGAAAAAGAAAAGTGTAAATGCAGAAAACCTCAAATTAAAATGTTAAAACCTTGGATAAAAGATGATTTGATAGATCGAAAACATAGCTATGTTATTGGAGATCGAATTGTAGATATGGAATTAGCTAAAAATATTGGAGTTTTAGGGATTCAGTATCAAGACGATATTTGTAATTGGAGTAAAATCGAAAAAATAATTACCAAAAGAAATAGATATGCGGAAACTATTAGAGAAACAAAAGAAACTAAAGTTCATGTGAAAATTTGGATGGATTTAGAAGAAGTTAGTACAATTGATACAGGTGTAAATTTCTTTAATCACATGTTGGATCAATTATCAATACATAGTGGAATTTGCATGAATATTAAAACAATTGGAGATCTTAAAATTGACGATCATCATACAGTTGAAGATACAGGTATCGTATTAGGGAAAACGTTGTTAAAAGCGTTAGGGGATAAAAAAGGATTAAATAGATTTGGTTTTTCTTTGCCTATGGACGAAAGTAGATCGGATTGTATCATAGATATTTCAGGTCGTCCGTATTTTAAGTTTAACGCTCATTTCAATCATAAAATGATTGGTGATCTCAGTACAGAAATGATTGAACATTTTTTTTATTCTCTTTGTTATTCTATGAATATTACATTGCATTTATCGAGTAAAGGTAAAAATGATCATCATTGTGCTGAAAGTTTGTTTAAAGCATTTGGACGAGCATTACGTCAATCTATTCAAATAATAGGACAGGTTTTGCCAACATCAAAAGGTATTTTATAGTGAGTATAGTAATATTAGACACCGGTTGTTCTAATTTGCATTCAATTAAAGTTGCGATTGAAAGATTGGGATATTTCCCTACAATTACTTCTGAATCTTCTATAGTTAAAAAATCTAAAAAAATATTTTTACCAGGAGTAGGTACAGCTGCTACAGTAATGAAAATGCTATTCGAAAAAAATTTAATTAATCTAATAAAAATCAATAAACAACCTATTTTAGGTATATGTCTGGGGATGCAGATTTTTTACGATTTCAGTGAAGAATGTCATGGAGTAAAAACTCTTGGAATTATTCCAGGATCTGTTTCTCTTTTGAAATCTAAAAATTTACCATTACCTCATATTGGATGGAATACAATTAATTTTGATAGCACGCATTTTTTGTTTAATAAAATTGATGCTAAATCAAGATTTTATTTTGTCCACAGCTATTGCGTTCCAATTGATAAATATACATTGGCAAAAACTAATTATAGTGTATCTTTTAGTTCTGTAATACAAAAACAGAATTTTTTTGGAGTTCAGTTTCATCCAGAAAAATCTGGTGATGCTGGATCGCAGTTATTAAAAAATTTTTTAGAGATTTAAAATTATGATTATTCCCTCATTTGATTTAATTAACGGTCAGTTAGTTCGCTTGTATCAAGGAAATTATTCCAAAAAAAAATATTATTCTATGAATTTGTATGATTGTTTAAAAGATTATAAATTTAATGAAGTAAAATATGTTCATTTAGTAGATTTAGATGGTGCTCAAAATAGAAAAAAAAGGCAAATAAAATTATTTAAAAAAATTCTTTCTTATAGCCCTATTTCTATACAAATCGGTGGTGGAATTCAAACAGAAGAAGATATTAATGATTTTCTTGAAGCAGGCGCCAAAAGAGTAGTAATTGGTTCTGCTGCTGTCAAAAACAAAAAGGAGGTTGCTCGATGGTTAAAAAATTATGGACCTGATTCTATCATATTGGCTTTAGATATTTATATTAACGATAAAAATGAAAAAAAAATATTAATAAATGGATGGCAACAGAAAACTTCAGTTTCTTTAGAAGAGATGATTAAATATTTTTTGTCAAATGGATTAAAACACGTATTGTGTACAGACATATCAAAAGATGGAACGCTTTCTGGTCCTAATATTAATTTATATTCAGAAATTACTAATACTTTTAAAAATATAAAATTCCAAGCTTCTGGAGGTGTAGGATCTTTAAATGATATTATTAATTTAAAATTAAGCGGAGTAGAAAG
This sequence comes from Buchnera aphidicola (Muscaphis stroyani), assembly GCF_005080865.1. Classification (NCBI taxonomy): domain Bacteria; kingdom Pseudomonadati; phylum Pseudomonadota; class Gammaproteobacteria; order Enterobacterales; family Erwiniaceae; genus Buchnera; species Buchnera aphidicola. The sequence goes on from NZ_CP034861.1 coordinate 103,258, forward strand.
TGTCATTATTGGCCGTAGTTTATTAGAAAAAAAATTTACGATACAAGAGGCTTTAAAATGTTGGCAAAAAGAATAATAGCATGTTTAGATGTCAGCAATGGAGTAGTAGTGAAAGGTATTCAATTCAAAAATCACGAAATTATAGGTGATATTTTAAATTTAGCTAAACGATATACGCAAGAAGGAATAGATGAATTAGTATTTTATGATATAACAGCTGCTACAAGTAACAAATTAGTAGATAGAAGTTGGATAGAAAAAATTGCAGATTTAATAAATATTCCTTTTTGCGTTGCTGGAGGAATTAAAAGTGTAAAAGATGCAAATAATGTTTTGTCATTTGGAGCAGATAAAATATCTATTAACTCTTCAGCTCTGACAGATCCAAATTTAATCACAAGAATAGCAGATCGATTTGGTGTGCAATGCGTAGTAGTAGGCGTTGATTCTTGGTTTGATAAAACTAAAAACTGTTATATGGTGCATCAGTTTACAGGAGATGTTAATTTAACGTATCAAACCGACAAAAAAACTTTAGATTGGGTTCATGAAGTTCAAAAGTATGGGGCAGGAGAAATTGTTTTAAATATGATGAATCAAGATGGGCTTCAAAATGGTTATGATTTGAATCAGCTTAAAATAATGAAAAAAGCATGTAAAGTTCCATTAATTGCGTCTGGAGGAGCAGGACAAATTAAACATTTTTATGACGCATTTCATTATGCAAATGTAGATGGTGTACTTGCTGCATCTGTTTTTCACAAAAATGTAGTTAATATAAAAGAATTAAAAAATTTTTTAATTAACAAAGGTATGGAGATCAGAGAATGCTAAATTCAAAAGAGTTATTACAAAAATTAAATTGGATAAAAACTAATGGTTTGATTCCTGTAATAATTCAAGAAAATTTATCTCATGAAGTTTTGATGCATGGGTATATGAATCAAGATGCTTTTTTAAAAACTCAAAAAGACGGTGTAGTAACTTTTTATTCTAGAACTAAAAAACGTTTATGGACTAAAGGAGAAACGTCAGGTAACTTTTTAAAAGTTCAAAAGATTACTACTGATTGCGATTATGATGCATTATTAATACTAGTTAAACCTTTAGATGAAACATGTCATTTAAGAAAAAAAAGCTGTTTTTTCTTAGAAGAAACACCTACAGCATTTTTGTTTAATTTAGAAAAAATTATAGAAAATAGAAAAATAATAGATATAAATAATTCATATACATCTAAATTATACAAGTCTGGGACTCATCGAATTGCTCAAAAAGTAGGAGAAGAAGCTATAGAGACAATACTAGCGGCAATGAAAAAAGATAAAAATGAGTTAATTAATGAATCTTCAGATTTAATTTATCACTTAATTGTTTTATTGCATGATCAAGATTTAGATTTTAATACAGTTATACAGAATTTAAAGATGAGAAAAAATTGATATTATAAGTAAAATTTAAATATTTTAATAATCTTTTAATTATTACTTATTTTAAATTTATATTAAAATTGTTAAATTTTAAGTTTAAAAACGTATTTTCATAAAAAATAATAAAATGTATCTATTCTTATATAATCAGGAAAATATAATGTTAAAAAACCAAATTGGTGTTGTTGGAATGGCAGTTATGGGAAGAAATTTAGCATTGAATATTGCAAATAATAATTATACTGTGTCTATATTTAATAGAACTCGCTTAACTACAGAGAAAGTAATAAAAGATAATTCAGAAAAAAAAATATTTCCATACTTTTCTATTAAAGATTTTGTCAATTCACTTTCATTACCTAGATGTATTATATTAATGGTCAAATCAGGTCAAGCTACAGATGATACAATTAAAAACATTATACCTTATCTTAAAAAAGGAGATATATTAATTGATGGAGGCAATACTTTTTATAAAGACACCATTCGAAGAAATCATGAATTATCTAAAAATGGAATTAACTTTATTGGAATGGGCGTATCTGGAGGAGAATTAGGAGCGCTTAATGGTCCTTCAATAATGCCCGGAGGTCAAAAAGAAGCATATAACCTTGTTTCTTCTGTATTTAAAAAAATATCTGCTAAATTTAAAAATCAACCATGCGTAAGTTACATAGGTCCTAACGGATCAGGTCACTATGTTAAGATGATTCACAATGGCATTGAATATGGTGACATGCAATTAATATCAGAGTCATATTTTATATTAAAAAATTTGTTAAATATGACAAATCAAGAATTAGCCACGGTATTTTCTAATTGGAACAAAGGAGAACTCAACAGTTACTTAATTGACATTACAAAAAATATTTTTAAGTATAAAGATGAAAACAGTAATTATTTAATTGATTATATTTTAGACGAAGCAGAAGATAAAGGCACAGGAAAATGGATAAGCAAAAATGCTTTAGAGCTTCGAGAACCTTTATCATTAATTACTGAGTCTGTTTTTTCACGTTATCTTTCCTCTTTGAAAAATCAACGAATTGTTGCTTCAAAAATTTTAAAAGGACCTAGAATCAGTATTAATTTTACAGAATCAGAAAAAACTAATTTTATTGAATCTTTAAGACAGGCTTTATATTTAGGAAAAATAATTTCTTATGCTCAAGGGTTTTCACAGTTAAAAAAAGCATCAGAAAAATACTCTTGGAATTTGAAATATGGAAAAATTGCTCAAATTTTTAGACAAGGCTGTATTATTAGAGCAAGTTTTTTAGAAAAAATAACCGATGCATATGATACTAATAAAAATGTTACTAATTTATTATTAACACCTTATTTTTCAAAAATAGCTAGTGTATATGAAAGTTCGTTGCGAAAAGTTTTAATTTATTCTATAAAATATGGAATTCCTGTACCATGTTTTTCTTCGGCAATATCTTATTATGACAGTTACAGATCAATGAATCTACCAGCTAATTTAATTCAAGCTCAAAGAGATTATTTCGGAGCACATACTTATAAAAGAATTGATGATAATAGTTATTTTCATACGAATTGGTCAGAGAAAAAAAATAAAAAATAATGAGCACTATATTTTTAATTATCTATGAATAAGATTAATACTTAATTCTAGTTTTACATCAAAAAATTGTTATAGTAAATAATATATAACTATATACTTAATATAAAATAATGTAATTTTTTATATTTAATTAAATGTATTGATTATATGTGGTAAAAAAATGCGTTTATGTGATAGAGATATTCAGGAATGGTTAGATAAAAAAAAATTAATAATTACTCCTTACCCTAAAAAAAATTTGATTAATGGGATTACTGTTGATATCCATTTAGGATACACTTTTAGAATCTTTCAAAATTATAGTGTTCCCTGTATTAATTTAAGTAACTCTAAAAAAAATATGAATTCAGTGTTGTCTAAAATCATGAGTAAAGAAATCAAATTTTCAAAAAGAAATCCATTTTTTTTACAACCAGGTGTGCTAGCTCTTTTTTCGACTTTAGAAAGCGTGAGTATTCCATCTAATCTAGTGGGTTGGTTAGATGGAAGGTCTTCTTTTGCAAGACTTGGATTAATGATTCATGCTACATCGCATAGAATTGATCCAGGATGGAAAGGAAATATTGTATTAGAAATGTTTAATGCTGGAAAAATAACATTAGTATTGCATCCTAAAATAAAAATTGCAGCACTTAGTTTTGAATTTCTTTCTAATTCAGTTTTAAGGCCTTATAATTCTCGAAATGAATCAAAATACAAAGAACAGAAAGGAGTAGTTCCTAGTCGAATTGATAAAGAATAAAAGAATATTTTGTTTTAATGATACAATTAATTATTTATGTTTTTTAACTAATAAATCTATTACTCTCAAAGAGTATATGATTTTATCTTAAATTCTTTATATTTTCATTTAAAAATAAAACAATTATGTCCAGTAAATTTAGAAAAATCTTGGTTACTTGTGCTTTTCCTTATTCAAATGGTTCCATTCATATAGGTCATATGCTTGAACATATTCAAGCAGATTTTTGGGTTCGTTATCATAGAATGCTTAAAAATGAAGTTTGGTTTATCTCTTCAGAAGACGCACATGGTACTGCTATAATGTTAAAATCCAAAAAATTAGGAGTTTCTCCAAAAAAACTCATAGATGATGTTAAAAATTGTCATAAAAAAGATTTTTTACATTTTAACATTTCACACGATAATTATTGTTCAACTCATAGTTCAGAAAATTTACGATTATTAAGAGAAATATTTACGTGCTTAAATAAAAAAAAATTAATTCAAGAAAAAACTATTTCTCAGTTTTATGATAATTCAGAAAATATTTTTCTTCCTGATAGATTTGTAAAAGGAATTTGCCCTATTTGTAAATCAAACGATCAATATGGAGATAATTGCGAATTGTGTGGTGCAACTTATGAACCTATTGATTTAATTAATCCAATATCTTCAATTTCAGGAAAAAAACCTATTTTAAAGAAAACTAAACATTTGTATTTAAACTTGCCAATGTTTAATAAAATGTTAAAAAAATGGATAAATTCAGGTATTTTGCAAGATTCCGTGATCAAAAAAACAGAAGAATGGCTAAAGATTGGTTTAAAAAAATGGGGTATTTCTCGAGATGCTCCGTATTTTGGTTTTAAAATTCCCAATTTTATAAATAAATATTTTTATGTTTGGATGGATGCACCTGTAGGTTATATTAGTGCGTTTAAAAATCTTTGCAAAAATAATAATTTATTAAATTTTGATGATATGTGGCGCAATTCATCAACTTATGAATTGTACCATTTTATTGGAAAAGACATTATTTATTTCCATACTTTATTTTGGCCTGTAATTCTGGAATCTTCTTCTTTTCGAAAACCAAATGGAATATTTGTGCATGGTCACTTAACTATGAATGGATTAAAGTTATCGAAATCTCGTGGCATTTTAATTAAAGCGAGTCATTGGATCAGATGCTTTGATTCCGATAGCTTGCGTTATTACTATGCAAGTAAATTATCTAATAATATTGAAGATATAGAAATGAACTTGGAAGATTTTGTTTATAAAATTAATGGAGATATAGTTAATAAATTAGTTAACTTAGCCTCTAGAAATGCTAGTTTTATTAACAAATATTTTAATGGATATTTATCAGACAAGTTAATCGACGAAGATTTATATCAGAATTTTGTTAATTCAAGATATCAAATTGAAAAATTTTTTGAAAATCGTGAATTTAGTTCAGTAGTTCGAGAGTCTATGAAGCTATTAGATACAGCTAATAAATATATTAATGAAAAAAAACCATGGAAATTAAAAATAAATAAAAAAAATGTTGTTAAATTACAAATGATTTGTACTATGGGAATTAATTTTTTTAGAGTAGTAATGATTTTTTTAAAACCTATATTACCAGATCTATCAAAAAAATCTGAATCTTTTTTGATGGAAAAATTAAGTTGGTATAATATAAAAAAACCTTTACTTTCACATAAAATAAAAAATTTTGAAACGTTATACACAAGAATTACACGTGATCAGATATTAAAATTAATAAATTTATGTGAAGAGTAATTCTTTAATCTATGAAACGAAATTAAAAAATTTTAAAAATATAAACATATTTTAATTATTTTATGTTAAATTTTACATTTCCAAGATATTTTCCAAGTATTTCGGGCATGATAATCGTTAATAATAAATACACCTAAAGCGCTGATTAGTTGATTATTATAAAATAAAAGTGGTGTATTTTTTCGAAGCCAGGGAGGAATTTTTTTTTCTTGCCATATTTTTTTTATTTTTCTTTTTTTTTCTCTTCCTAATATTAAAATACTTCCTTCAAATTGAAATCGAATATTAATTAATTCATTTTTTCTCGGAGATGGTAAAGTAATGCCTTTTTTATCTTGCATTAATTGACCTAAATCATTCGGAAGATAAAGTTCAATATCTTTGTTGTGCCAAAATATTATTGTATGATATATACTTGGTTTAATTTTGATAAAATAAAGTCGTTTTTTGTAACGTCTAATTTCATTTTTTTTTTGTAAAATAATTTTAGAATTTGAATCTGTTTTGCTCAAAACAATGATATTATAAATATATTCAATATTTTTATATGAAGGCATTTGAATTTGATTTAAAGAAATCCAATATCTTATCAGTGCTTTGCTCATAATTTTTGTTATATTTTTAAAACTATCTATACTTAGAGATCCGTCAATTTGATGGATTTTATGGATTTTTTCTTTTAAAAAAGAATTTAGCAAAATAGTTTCTTCATGACATATTTTTGAGGTACGAGCACAATTTTTTAGAAAATAAGGCCATCTTTTTTCAAAAACAGGGATGACTTTACTTCTTATAAAATTACGATCATAATTAATATCCAAATTACTAAAATCTTCAATCCATTTTATTTTGTTGTTAACAGCCCATGACTTTAGTTCTCTCTTAGAGTAAGTTAAAAAAGGACGAACTATTTTTTTGTTTTTGTTAAACGTAGTTTCATAAAGCATACTTGAAAGTCCATTTGGACCGCTTCCTCTTTTTAAAGCAAGCATTAATGTTTCACATTGATCATTCATATGATGACCTGTAAGTAATATTTCGTCTGTTAACAAATTGTTGAAAATTGAATGATATCTCTTTTTTCTTAGAGTTTCTTCAACATTTTTGTTTTTTAAATCTAAATTAATATTTTCTACAATAAATGGTATTTTATAAAGAACACAATTTTTTTTACAGTGATTTTCCCATTTTTTTGAATAATCATGAAGATTATGATTAATGTGAATAGCACGTATTTTTATGTGGGAATATTGATTTTTTATTTTGATCATCTGATGTAAAAGAACTGTAGAATCTAATCCACCACTATAAGCTATTAAAAAATTTTTTTTTTGATATTTATCAATAATTTTTTTAATCAAAATACAAAGTACCTGAAAAAATAATATTTTAAATACAGAAATTGAAATTGTATAAAATTAAAATTTGAGATTAATGTTTTATACGTTCGATCGGACTTGAACCGATAACCTCCACCATGTCATGATGGCGCTCTAACCAGTTGAGCTACGAACGTAAACAAATTGTTTTTTATGAAGTATTAAATTATATATTTGTTTTTAAAAAAAACAAATATTTTTTATTTTAATATACAAATATAATCTTAAAAATTTTTTGAGGAGAATTTATGTTTACAGGTATTATTCATGGTACTGCCAAAATTGTTTTTATAGAAAAAAAGAAAAACATGAACACTTACGAAATCAATTTATCTCGAAATTTATCTAAAAACTTAAAAATAGGAGATTCGGTTTCTCATAATGGATGTTGTTTAACTGTAAAATTAATTCGTAATTTTAATGCTATTTTTGATATTATTCAAGAAACTTTGAATAATACAAATTTAGGAACGTTAAAGATTGGAGATTATGTTAATATTGAACGATCAGTAAAATATGGAGATGAAATTGGTGGTCATATAATATCTGGTCACATAATGAGTACTGCGCAAGTATCTAAAGTAGAAATTTTAGACAACAGTCGAATCCTATGGTTAAAGATTAAAAAAAAATTTTTAATGAAATACATTTTTTATAAAGGATTTATTTGCGTTGATGGAATAAGCCTTACTATCGGATCAATCATTAATAATAAATTTTCTATTCATTTAATACCAGAAACTTTATTTCGAACTACAATATCTCATAAAAAAAGGGGAGATATTATGAATGTTGAAATTGATTTAAATACTCAAATAATAGTTGACACTGCGGAACGCATAATAACTCAAATAAGTAAAAATTAGTAAGCTTATGTGCAATATTTTTTAATATTTTTTAAATTTTTTATATTAAATCAATATATTTTATAAAGGAGTTATGCGTGAAAAATTATTTTTTTTTCTTTCTTTCTAATATGTTAATTGATAATTTTATTTTAGTAAAGTTTCTTGGTTTATGTCCCTTTATTGGCGCTTCTAATAAAATTCAAACAGCTATTGGAATTAGTCTTTCAACTACTTTTGTTGTTTTTATTTCATCGTTTTTTTTATCTTTTATTAACTTTTTTTTTTAGTTCCATTAAATTTAGTTTATTTAAGAGTTATAGCTTATATGTTAATTATTTCATCAAGTGTTCAATTTTTAGAATTGGTGTTGCGCCATATAAGTCCTGTATTATACCGTCTAATTGGAATTTTTTTACCTTTAATAACCACAAATTGCGCCGTTTTAGCAATTCCTTTATTTAGTCTCTATTCAAAGCACACATTTATAGATGCAATATTATATGGATTAAGTGCGTCATTTGGATGTTCATTAGTAATGATTTTATTTTCCAGTATGCGTGAACGAATAGCATCATCTGACGTACCTGTTCCTTTTCAAGGTGCTCCTATTGCTTTGATTACAGCGGGCTTAATGTCAATCACCTTTATGGGTTTCAAAGGTTTAATAAAATTTTGATTATGTCTAATATTTTAGCTATTTTATTTTTTGGCACTCTTTCTTTTGTTTTAGGAGTGATATTAAGTTATACTGCTAATAAATTTCGAACAGAAATAGATCCAATAGTAGAAAAAATTAACAGATTGCTACCTCAAAGTCAATGCGGTCAATGCAACTACCCTGGATGTTACTCTTATGCGAAAGCAATTATTAAGAAAAATGAAAAAATTAATAAATGTACTCCTGGAGGAAGTGAATTAGAACTAAAAATTTCCAAATTACTTAATTTTAAGACTTCTTTAAAAACAACTGTGATAAATGAAAAAAAAATATTTTATACTGTTTGGATTGATGAAAAAAACTGTGTTGGATGTTCTAAATGTGCTTCTTTTTGTCCAGTTGATGCAATAGTAGGAACTCCTGGTTTTGTGCATACTGTGTTACAAAAATTTTGTAATGGTTGTAATATTTGCTTATCTCATTGTCCAACTGATTGTATTAAAAAAAAAATATTCTATGAATAATAAAAAATACTCATGTATTATAAAAATTTTAAAACAAATATTTTCCATAAATTTCTGGAGAAATATTATTTTTAATCATATATACATAAAAAAAAATATAATTTTAAAGGAGGAATAGATTATTCTTCTTTAAAAAAAGAACAATCAAATGAAACTGTTAAAAATTTTTTATCATTTCCTAAAAAATTTATAATTTTTATAAAACACAGTCTTCTTCAAAAAAATCAATTACGCGTTCGAATAAATCAAAAAGTATTAAGAGGGCAGCCCTTAAGTTTTGGAAGTGAAACTATTGTTCCCGTTCATTCACCTGCTTCAGGTTATATAAAAAATATTTCTTTTTTTTCTTTTTCAGAAAATAAGAGCAATGAATATATTAAAATTGTAATTATTTCTGACGGGGAAGATAAGTGGATCAAATTACATCCTATTAAAAACTATAAAAAACACACTCCTGAAAAACTCATTAGAATTATTCATAAATCAGGCATAATTGGGCTTGGAGGAGGTAAATTTCCATCTTCTCAAAAATTGAAATTGAGTATAAATAAAGTACATACTTTAGTTATTAATGCAGTAGAAAGTGAACCTTTCGTAACATCTGATGATTGTTTGTTTAATAATTATTTAAATGAAATTTTGGTGGGATGTAAGATAATATCTTGGATATCTAAAATAAAACTTGTTTTAATTGTTGTTCAAGAAAATAAAACTGAAATTATTTCAAAGATTAGTTCTTTAATTCATAATCAATTATTATTTAAATTGTGTCTTATTTCAAATAAATACCCTGGCGGAAGCAGTAAAATATTAATTAAAGCGCTAACAGACAAAGAAATTCCCTATAAAAAACATGCAATAGACATTGGATTTCTCGTTTTTAATGTCGCTACAGTGTATTCAATAAAAAGAGCGGTGTTCAATGGTGAACCGTTAACTGAAAGAATAGTTACTTTTTTAGGAGATAAAAATTTTTTTCATGGAAATTTTTGGGTCAAAATCGGTACTCCAATTAGTTATTTTTTAATGCACTTCAAAATACAAGCATATTCTGACATAAACATATATTTAGGAGGAATGTTGATGGGAAATAAGGTTTTTGATTTAAACAATTCCACACTTCAAGGTCAAAACTGTATTTTTATCACATCCAATAAACTTATAAACAAAAAATATACAGAATATGCTTGTATCAGATGCGGATTTTGTTCGAAAGCATGCCCAATCAACTTACTTCCTCAGCAATTGTATTGGTATATTCAATCAAAAGAACATGATCAAACAAATAAACATCATATTTTAGATTGCATTGAATGTAAAGTATGTGAACAATTGTGTCCAAGTAACATTCCATTAGTAAAATATTTTAAATATGAAAAAAAAATACAACACAATATTAACATCGAGAATAATAGAAGAAATTTATCGTTAGTTCGTTTTGAAAAAAAACAAAAAAGATTGTTTTTTAATAAAAAAATATTCAGTAAAGATGATTTATTTTTAAAGTCAAATCCTATTTTGAGAATAAATGATTTTAATTCTAAGAAAATAGAAAAAACTTTAAATTCTTTTGAAATTGAAGAAAATAAAAAAAACAAAAGAAAAGAAATTATTCAACAAGCAATAAATCGTATGAAATTAAAAAATAAGTAATGATTATAATACATTGGTAGATTAAAAAATGAATGTTCTTCATATTTACAACGTTTATAGTACTAGACAAATAATGTTTTTAGTTGTCATAGCTTGTATTCCAGGTATTTGTTCAAAGTGTTATTTTTTTGGATGTGGAACTTTAATACAGGTGCTGTCTTTTATAGCGCTTTCTTTTTTATCTGAAACAATTCTTGTTAAAGTGCGTGCTAAAAGTTTTAGCAAAAATGTAAAAGATAATTCAGGAATAGTAACTGCATTGCTTCTTGGTGTAAGCGTTCCGCCTTTGATTCCTTGGTGGATGATTGTAATCGGCGTTTTTTTTTCTATTGTTGTTGCTAAACATTTATATGGTGGACTCGGTCAAAATATATTTAATCCTGCTATGATTGGATATGCAGTATTATTGATTTCATTTCCATTGCATATGAGTAATTGGATTGAAAAAAATGATAATTTTTTGCGTTTTAAAGACATCCAAAACGCTGTAAATATTATTTTTACAAAAAATACAAATATTAATAATACAGTAAATGTTCAATTTTTTCCTGATTGCGTTACACAAGCAACTCCTTTAAATCATTTTAAAAATCAAACTCATTTAAATTATGATAATGTCATTCAAAATACTATTAATTCAAATCAACAAGAAATAATAAAAGTAAGTTGGATATGCATTAATATTAGTTTTTTAATTGGCGGATTATTCTTAATATATAAGAAGGTAATTTGTTGGCGAATCCCGTTTAGTATTTTATTAACTTTATGTTTATGTTCAAGTATTAATTATTTTTTTTTAAAAAATATATCATCATCTCCTTTAGTACATTTGTTTTCAGGAGGAACTATGATATGTGCTTTTTTCATTGCTACTGATCCTGTGACTACTGCTTGTACTAACATTGGAAGAATAATTTTTGGTATTCTAGTAGGCTTTTTAGTTTATTTTATTCGTAATTATAGCGATTATCCAGATTCAATTGCGTTTGCAGTTTTGTTTTCCAATATGATTACTCCATTAATTGATTACTACATTAGGTATTCTGGGTATGGCCACAAACGTATATAAGACTTATAAAAGTACATTTAAAAATGCAATTTTAATTAGTATAATTTCTACTTTTTTAGTGTCTAGTACAATATTTATACACAATTCAACAAAAAATAAAATTTTATATCAAACGGAAAAAGAAAACAAAAAATTAATGGATCAAGTGATTCCTAAAAAATTGTTCAATACTGTTAATAAAAAGCTATATTGGGTTAAAAATACGCTTTTAGGAGACCATGAATATCATGATTTATGGTTATTTTTTGATAAAAAATGTCCAAAATTTGCAGTTATTAAAAGTATTGCTCCCGATGGTTATTCTGGGTCTATACATATGTTAATTTCTTCAGATTTTAATGGAAAAATTATTAGAGTTAGAATTTTATCTCACAAAGAAACTCCAGGTATTGGTGATAAGATTGAATTATCAGTATCTGATTGGATTAATTGTTTTTCTGGATTAACAATTAAAAGTTTAAAAGATAAACAATTGTCATTAAGAAAATATGGAGGTAAAATTGACCAATTTACAGGTGCAACCATAACTCCTCAAGCTGTTACAAATGCTGTTAAAAGAACCGTTTTTTTTGTAAAAAAAATTCCTTTTATGTTTTAATGATAAATCTTTTTATTCAGAGAAGAGATTAATGAACGTTAAACAATTTTTAAATGAAAAATTATGGAAAAATAATTCTTCTTTAGTTCAATTATTAGGTTTATGTCCTGTTTTATCAATCACTACAAGCGCTATCGATTCTATAGCACTTGGAATAGCGACAACTTTAGTACTTATGATAACTAATACCACTGTTTCTATTTTCAAATTTTTTATACCAAAAGATATTAGAATTCCTATTTACATGATGATTATATCTTCAGTTGTAACATGCATTGAAATGTTGTTACATGCTTATGCATTTGAACTGTACAAATCTTTAGGAATTTTTATTCCTTTGATTGTTACCAATTGTGTTATTGTTGGACGTGCTGACATGTTTGCTTATCAAAGTTCTGTATTAATTTCTTTTTTAGACGGTTTATTTATAGGATTAGGATCTACTTTTTTTATGTTTTTAATAGGATCTATACGAGAAATTTTAGGTCAAGGAACCTGGTTTTTTGGAATTTATAAAATATTTTCCGCATTAAATGATACAAATTATTTTACTTTAATTGAAAAGAATTCAACTATTATTTTAGCGATTTTACCACCAGGTGGTTTTATTATATTAGGATTTGTAATCGCTTTAAAAAATTTTATAGATTATAAAATACTAAAAAACAACACTTCTAGTGACATTAAATGTCCTTGCAAAAATAAAATTAATTGATAAAAATATGAATAAAGATAAACGATACAAAATTTTACTATTATTTTTTAGAAAAAACCCTAATCCTACTACAGAATTAATATTTAATTCTAATTTTGAGTGCTTAATATCTGTCATACTTTCATCAAAATCCACCGATATTGCAGTTAACAACACCACTAAATTGCTTTTTAAAATCGCTAATACTCCTAAAAAAATTTTAAATTTAGGAATTTATAATTTAAAACTTTATATCAGGAACATTGGATTGCATAATATTAAAGCATTAAACATAATCAACACTTCTTTTTTGTTAATCACTAAACATAATGGAAATGTTCCAAATAATCGTTTTGAATTGGAATCGTTACCAGGTGTTGGAAGAAAAACAGCAGGTGTAATTTTAAATTTGCTATTCAATGAAAAAACAATCCCTGTAGATACGCATGTTTTTAGAGTTTCTAATCGAACTAATTTTGCTTCAGGAAGAAACATACAAGAGGTAGAAAAAAAATTAAATAAAGTTGCACCAAAAGCTTTTAAAATACATGTTCACCATTGGTTTGTTTTACATGGTCGATATATTTGCACTGCACGTAATATAAAATGCAGTACATGTTTTATAAATAAATATTGTGAATTTAGAGAAAAAATTTTTAAATCAATGTAAAAATCTATTTTTAAAAAATTAACTTATATTTTTATAGGATGTTTAAGTGATTATTGCAAACGTTGTTATGCCTTTTTTAATCAGACAATCTTTTAAATATTTTGTTCCAGATTCTATAATTCCAGTTATTGGAGCTCGTGTAGTAGTACCATTTCATTCAAAAGACAAAATAGGTGTTATCGTTTCATTCAATTGTCAACATAAAACAAGTAAATTAAATTTTAAGTTTATTAAGTTATTGATTGATAATAAACCATTATATACAAAAATTTTATTTGATCTTTTAACATGGTTAAGCAATTATTATTTTTGCCCTAAAGGAATCATATTTTTTTATGTTTTACCTAAAAGATTAAAGACTGATTACATTATTAAAAAAAAATATTGTTTAAAATGGTCTATTACAAAGAAAGGACAAGAAATAGATATTCAAAATTTTAATTTGTCTCAGAAACAACGATATAATTTATTTTTTCTAAAAAAAAGTGATGTATTTTACAATGAATTAAAAAAATATAATTTATCTAAATTTGTTTTAAAAAAATTAGAGTTAAAACATTTGTGCGAGTCTAATTTATTTTATACAGATTATTTAAAAGTTCAATCTGTTCCAAAAATTAAAAAAAAGATTTTTTTAAACAAAAAAGCTATTTTTTGTGTAGATAAGATTTTATCAGTCAAAAAATTTTCATCTTGGTTAATAACAAAAACAAGTTTATTTTCGAAAGTAAAATTTTATATTAGTTTAATTCAAAAAATATTAGATAAAAAGATGCAAATTTTAATTTTAGTTCCTTATGAAAAAAATATAAAAAAAATTATCTCTTTTTTAAAAATGTACTTTGACATTTCTATTGGAACTATCCACTGTCAATTAACTGATTCTGAGCATTTAAAAAATTGGATAAAAATCAAAGATGGAGAATATTCTATAGTCATAGGCACAAAAAAAAATATTTTTTCACCATTTTTAAAATTAGGACTCATCATTGTCTATGAAGAACATAATTTATATTATAAAAATTTACATCAATTTAGGTACAATGCTAGAGATGTAGCAGTTTTAAGGGCTTATAAAGAAAATATACCAATTATTCTTGATTCTGATACTCCATCTTTAAAAACTTTACATAATGTTTTTTTTAAAAAATGCATTTTTCTTAAAATTAGCAATCATACGCCAATAGTTAATTATAATTGTGATAATGTAATTAATTTAAAATCTGAAAAAATTAAAAGCGGTTTATCTTTAACTTTAATTAATAAAATTTATGAAAATTTAAAAAAAAATCATCCAGTTTTATTAATTTTTAATAAAATAAATCTTGTTTTTTTTGGCATTATTTGTAAAAATTGCGGATGGGTAGCTAAATGTAGTGTTTGTTGTGATTATCTAGAAACAAAACCAGATAATAACAATCTATTTTGTCAATATTGTTTAATTAAGATTAAAAAACCAAAATTTTGTTGTAGTTGTGGATTTTATTCTCTTCATGCGTTTAATTTTAGTATTGATCAAATTAAAAATAGAATAAAAAGTATTTTTCCACATGTTTCGTTGTTTTTTTTATTAAATAAAAAAATGAGTAAAAAGACTCAATCGAAATATTTAAAAATTTATGATTCTAAATCATATGTAATTTGTGTTATGGAAGATTTAGTTAAATATTATTATTTTCCTTACGTAAAACTGATTGGTTTGATTGGTATTGATCATTTTTTTTTTCTTTTAATTTCCATTCAATAGAATATTTTACACAATTTTATTTAAATTTAAATACATTAACCAAACATAATTCTTCATCTTGCCCAGTTTTAGTACAAACATCACATTTTGATAATTTACATTTAAAAAATTTTTTTCATAGCGGATATTTTGAAACTGCTAAAAATATTATAAAAATTCGTAAAAAATTTTTTTTGCCTCCTTGGAGTTTTCATCTTATTATTTATTCTTCAAGTTTTTATTTAAATAACAATGATTATTTTTTAGAATTTATAAAAGATTTATTCAAAAAAAAATTGAGAAAAAATAATGTTACTTTATGGTTTTTAGGTCCAAATCCTTCTTTTACTTTAAAAAATTTATATAAATATCATTCTCAATTACTCATTCAATCCTCTTCTAAAGAATATCTTATAAATTTTTTAAATGGTGTTATAGATGAAATTCAATCTTTTTCTATTTTAAAAAAAGTGAAATGGTTTATTGACGTTGATCCTATTTAATTCATAATTTTGGATTATATTTTTTAAATTTTTTCATATAATTATATATTTTACTGATTAAAACTTTAAAAAAATAATTCTATATAATATATTTTAAATAAACTATTTCAGTTAGTAATGTTAAAAGTTTTAAAAATATACTTATATTTTTTTAATTATTTTATAAGTTTAATACAACTAATTTTAAAACATATTAAAATGGTATATCTAATGATTAAATCAAATTTAATTAATGAACTACAAAATAGAGGATTAATATCTTATATAACACATAAAGATGAAATAAAAAAAATTATTCAAAATAATTCTATATCCCTCTATTGTGGTTTCGATCCTACTGCTGATAGTTTACATATAGGTCATCTTTTGCCTTTAATTACTTTGAAAAGATTTCAATTATCTGGACATAAACCCATAGTGTTAATAGGCGGGGCTACAGGTTTAATTGGTGATCCTAGCTTTAAAAAAAAAGAAAGATTACTGAATTCTAACAATGATATTGATGTTTGGACTCAGAAAATTATTATTCAAATTTCTTATTTTTTAGATTTTCATTCTCAAAAAAATAATGCACTTGTTCTAAATAATAAAGATTGGTTTAATAAGATTAATATCTTATCTTTTTTGAGAAATATTGGAAAACATTTTTCGATTAATACTATGATTAGTCGTGAATCAGTAAAGCAAAGAATAAAGAGACGTGATCAAGGAATTTCTTTTACTGAATTTTCTTATAATTTGTTACAGGCATATGATTTTTTTATTTTAAACAAAAAGTACAAAGTTTCTTTACAAGTTGGAGGATCTGATCAATGGGGAAATATTTCTTCAGGAATGCACTTAATACATCGAGTTTCTAAAAAACAAGTATATGGTTTAACTGTACCTCTTTTAACGAATTCCAATGGTGTTAAATTTGGAAAAACAGAATCAGGTACTATTTGGTTAGATGCAAAAAAAACAAGTCCGTATAAATTTTATCAATTTTGGATGAATATAGAAGATTCAAATGTTTATTATTTTTTAAAATTGTTTACTTTTATAGATACTAATGAAATTGATATTAAAGAGAAAAAGAAACACATAAATGATCAAATTATAAAAGACAAATCTTTACTTGCTAAAAATGTAACTCGTTTTGTTCATGGGGAAGAAAAATTATTAGCAGCAGAAAGAATAACAGAAGCTTTATTTTTAAAAAATATTAATCACATGAAAGAATCAGATTTTCAACAATTAGAACAAGATGGCATACCTTGTGTCAAATTAAATCAAACGAAAGATTTAAAAGAAGCTCTGGTGCTATCTAAATTATCAAAATCTCGAAGTCAATCTAATAATATGATAGTTTCAAATTCTATATCAATTAATGCTCATAAAAATACAGATCAAAATTATGTTTTTAGAGAAGTTGACAAATTATTTGGTCGATTCACTTTATTGTCTAAAGGAAAAAAAAATCATTGTTTAATTTGTTGGATTAAGAATGATTGAAATCATTTTCGTTAAGTGAAAAGCTTTCACCACAACCGCAAAAATGATTTAATTTTTTATTGTAAAACTTAAAAATTTTATTAATATTGCTATTTATAAAATCAATTTCAATTCCGTTTAAAAAATTTGCCTCTTGAGCGTTAACATATATTGAAATATTTTTATATGTAATGACTATTTCTTTTTCATGTTTTTTTTTAGCTAATGTCATAGTATATTTGAATCCGGCACATCCTGATTTTTTTATACTTAATCGTATGCTTTTTTTATCATCGCTTAAATTTGTTAAAAAAGTTATTTGTTTTATTGCAGATTCAGTGATTTTAATATTATAAGATTTATCATTTTTTTTATAATTAGAATTTATTTTTTTTTCTTTCATAAATTTTTCTCTTTTTAAAATAATTTTTTATAAAATAATGAGAATTCTTATATTTCTTATTAAATATTATCTGAAAAATTCATTATATTTTTTAAGTAATATTATTTTATTTATTATTTTTATAAATTTTAATGTTACAATTATACAATATTTTAAAAATTTTTATTATATTTTATAATAAGTTTATTTTAAATAAAAAATTATTTATAAAGATATTGAGGTGAAATAATTATATGCAAAATCCAAAAGAAAATATGGATTTATCGCAGTCTATTTTATCACTAATATTTGTCATTTCCATGAGCATTGTAAGTTTTTTAGTTATTTATCCATTTATATTAAGTTTTTCCTGGGCTAGCATGATTGTGATTGCTACATGGCCTCTTATGTTAAAATTACAAAGATTATTTGGAGGAGATCGTTTTTTTGCAGTCTTATTAATGATTTTAATTTTAATATTATTGTTTATCATTCCAATTGTATTTCTAGTGCATAGCTTGATTCAGAGCAGTATACCTTTAGTGCATTGGTTAAGTTCAAATACTTTGGAATTTCCAGAATTATCTTGGCTTCAGGATATTCCGCTTGTTGGAAAAAAAATATTTTCTAGTTATCATAAATTACTTGAAGGAGATGGTGGTGAGTTAATAAGAGAAGTAAAGCCTTACATGGGACGTACGACTGAATTTGTAGTTGTTCAGGCAAAAAAATGTGGATTATTTATTGTTCATTTAGGATTAATGTTATTTTTTAGTATAATATTATATTGGAATGGAGAAAAAATAAGTAATTCTATTCGTCATTTTGCTTTTCGGCTAAGTAATAAAAATGGAGATGCCATTGTTTTACTTGCTGCTCAAGCAGTAAGAGCTGTTGCGTTAGGAGTAGTAGTTACTGCTTTAATTCAAGCGATATTATCTGGAATAGGGTTGTTTATTTCTGGCATGCCATATTGGACATTATTAATGATTGTAATTGTTTTTTCATGTTTAATACAACTAGGACCTTTACCTATTTTAATACCATGTATTTTATGGCTTTACTGGAATAAAGACACTAATTTAGGAACAGTACTTTTAGTGTGGAGTTTGTTTTTATTTATATTAGATAACGTGCTAAGACCATTTTTAATACGGATGGGTGCAGATTTTCCTATTATCTTAATTCTATCTGGAGTTATAGGTGGTTTAATTGAATTTGGAATAATTGGATTATTTATTGGACCTGTAGTATTAGTTATTTTTTATCGATTAATAATATCATGGTTATATGGCATTTCGATATCTTCTTTTTTAGAAAAGAGTCAGTAAAAATATCTAAAAATATATTAATAAAAAATACTGTTTTAAAAATAGGTAATATAATTAATTACATTCATAATTAATATTGTTTTCAGAATAAAAAACCAAATCTAGATTATGATAGTTTAAAAATTTTATTATATTAATTTATAGAAAAAATTAAGAAACTTCTTTCTTAAAATTTATCTTCATTTTATATCCTTGTTAGAACTTCTATCACTTTATTTATAGTATACTATCAACATTTTTTTTCCTAATATTATAAAAATTTTTCTATTAGATATTTTTTAAAATTTATAGGAATGAGCTTATGAATAGTTAGTTTGTCATGATTTTTATCATATCTTTCTGTTCTTTCTAAAATAAAATTTATTTAGAGAAAAAAATGAAAAAAACAGATGAATTGCGTACAATAAGAATTGATCCATTAATAACCCCAGCTGAGTTAGCAAAAAAATATGCTATTACCTCAAAAATTATGGATAATGTTATTAAAACAAGACATAATATTGCTCGTATTATGACTGGAAAAGATTTACGATTATTAGTGGTAATAGGTCCATGTTCAGTTCATGATCCTGTTGCGGCAGTAGAATATGCCCATCGATTATATGAATTGCGTATAAAATATCAAGAACGTCTTGAAATTATAATGCGAACATATTTTGAAAAACCAAGAACAGTAGTAGGCTGGAAAGGACTAATTTCAGATCCAGATTTAAATGGAAGTTTTCGAGTAAATCATGGATTAGAAGTAGCAAGAAAGTTATTATTAGACATTAATGCATTAGGTATGCCTGCAGCAACAGAATTTTTAGATATAGTCATAGGTCAATTCATTGCGGACTTAATTAGTTGGGGAGCAATTGGAGCAAGAACCACAGAAAGTCAAATTCATAGAGAAATGGCTTCAGCTTTATCTTGTCCTGTAGGATTTAAAAATGGTACTGATGGAAATATAAAGATTGCAATTGATGCGATTCGTGCAGCACAAGCGCGACATTTATTTTTTGCTCCTGATAAAAATGGACAAATGACAATTAACCATACGAGCGGTAATCCGTATGGACATATAATTATGAGAGGGGGAAATTCTCCTAATTATCACTCTTGTAATATAAACTCAGCAATTAAAAATTTACGTGAATTTAATTTATTAGAAAATTTGATGGTTGATTTTAGTCATGGGAATTGCTTAAAACAACATCTGCGTCAAAAAAATGTATCTGAATCTGTTTCAAAACAAATTTATCACGGATCTAAATCAATTTTTGGAGTAATGATTGAAAGTTTTTTAGAAGAAGGTTTCCAACAAGTAGTTGATAATCATCCTTTAATTTATGGAAAATCTATTACAGATGCTTGTTTAAATTGGAAAGATAGCATTCAAATTATTAAACAATTAGCAGACGCTGTAGATGTTCGTTTTTAATTTTAATGCTAGTCTAATTATTGACTAGCATTTAATTATTAATATTTTTAGATTTTTAACAGAATTTATTATTTAATTCGATATTAATTTAAATAGTGACATAATTAACATATATTTCACATGTTCTTGTATAAAGAATTAAAGATAAGTTAATATTTTACTTAAGGATTTTATAGAATGCCTGTAATAAGATTTTGCGATGGAAGTCAGCAGGTGTATAAACATTCTGTTTCATTAAGAAATATTATAAAAAATATAAAACCAAGTATAATAAAGTCCATTATTTCTATTTCTGTAAATAATAATTTTGCAAATTTAGATCATTTAATAACACAAGATTCGTTTATATTGTTTTTTGATAAAAAAGATAAGAACTCATTGAAAATAATTCGACGTTCTTGTGCTCAATTATTAAGCTATGCTATTAAAATTATATGGCCTCTTTCTAAAATAGGTGAAAGTAACATTACAGAAAATGGTTTTTATTGTGATGTAGAATTAGATAATTCAATAATAGAAAAAGATCTTATCTTATTAGAAAAACAAATGCATGTGCTAATAAAAAAAGAATATACTATTTTTAATAAAACAATTTCTTTTAAAAAAGCATGTCAGATTTTTAAAAATAATTCTGAAATGTATAAAGTTTATTTAATAAATAAATTATCTGATCAAACAAAAATTTCTTTGTATTATCATGAAGATTATATAGACATTGATACAGGAATGCAGGTATTTAATATACAATTTTGTAACAATTTTAAGTTACAAAAAATAGGAGGAGTTTATTGGGATAACAATCATGAAAATAAAATGTTACAAAGAATTTATGGTACTGCTTGGGGGTCCAAAAAAGATCTAGAAGAACATTTAAAATATTTAATTGAAATAGAAAAAAGAGATCATAGAAAAATAGGAAAATCTCTCAATTTATATCATATGCAAGAAGAATCTCCAGGAATGATTTTTTGGCATAATTATGGATGGATAATTTTCAATGAATTAAAAATGTTTGTTCGAGAAAAATTAAAAGAATATCAATATCAAGAGGTTAAAACACCGTTATTATTAGATAAGTCTATATGGAAACAAAGTGGTCATTGGGACAATTATAAAGATGCTATTTTTACTACTTTATCAGAGCATCGTGAATATTGTATTAAACCAATGAATTGCCCTGCTCATATTCAAATTTTTAATTATGGATTAAAATCGTATCGAGATTTACCTATTCGAATATCAGAGTTTGGTAGTTGTCATCGCAATGAATCTTCAGGTTCTTTACATGGTTTAATGAGAGTTCGCAATTTTACTCAAGATGATGCTCATATATTTTGCACTGTAAATCAAGTTAGAAGTGAAATTAAAAATTGCATTAAAATGGTATACGATTTGTATAGTATATTTAATTTTAAAAAGATATTAGTAAAATTTTCTACTCGACCAAAAAACCGAATTGGTAGTGATGAAATATGGGATCGGGCAGAAAAAGATTTGTCAGATTTGTTGATAGAAAATAATCTTTTATTTGAGTATCAAACAGGAGAAGGAGCATTTTATGGACCTAAAATTGAATTTGTTTTACAAGATTCTTTAAACAGGAACTGGCAGTGTGGCACTATTCAGCTTGATTTTTATTCTCCAATTCGTTTAAACGCATTCTATATTGATGAATATAATAAAAGAAAAACACCTGTAATGATTCATCGTGCAATATTAGGTTCAATAGAACGATTTATAGGAATATTAATTGAGGAATGCTCTGGAAATTTGCCTACATGGTTATCTCCCATACAAGTAGTTGTTATTAGCATTTCTAAAAAATACGCAGATTATGTGAAAAATTTAGAAAAAAAATTATCTAATCATAATATTCGCGTTAAATCAGATGTAAGAAATGAGAAAATAGGGTTTAAAATTCGAGAGCATACGTTACATCGAATTCCATATATTTTAGTGTGTGGTGAAAAAGAAATAAATTTACAAAAAGTTTCAGTTCGTAATCGAAACGGTTACGATTTTGGAATGTTAAATATTGATTGTTTTATTAAAAAACTAAAAAAAGAAATTTTTATTAAAAGTTTTTATCAAATGGAGGAATAAAGTATTAAAGGCGGAAAACGAATTCAATTTATACGTCCTAATCGTATTAATGGTGAAATACGAGCTATTAAAGTTCGACTAACAGGTGTTGACGGCGATAAAAATGGCATAGTTAATTTACGTGAAGCTTTGGAAAAAGCCGAAGAATTAGGGCTAGATTTAGTTGAAATTAGTCCAAATGCTGAACCTCCAGTTTGCCGTATTATGGACTATGGAAAATTTCTTTATGAAAAAAGCAAATCTTCTAAAGAACAGAAAAAAAAACAAAAAGTAATTCAAGTTAAAGAAATTAAATTTCGGCCTGGAACAGACGAAGGAGATTATCAAGTTAAACTTAGAAATTTAATTCGTTTTTTAGAAGATGGAGATAAAGTAAAAATTACTTTGCGATTTAGAGGTCGTGAAATGGCACATCAAAAAATTGGAGTAAACGTATTAAACAGATTAAAAAATGATTTAATTAAGATTGCTATCGTTGAATCATTTCCATCTAAAATTGAAGGTCGTCAAATGATTATGGTTTTAGCACCAAAGAAAAAATAATATTTTAATCAGATGTTTTTAGAAACAAATTTGTTATATTTTCCCATTTTTATAATTAAAATGAAATATTTTATGCCAAAAATTAAAACCTTAAAAAGTGCAGTAAAAAGATTCAAAAAAACTGCATCTGGTAAATTTAAACGAAAACAAGCGAATTTACGTCATATTTTAACTAAAAAAACTACAACTAAAAAACGTCATCTTCGTTTTAAAACTATGGTGTCTAAAGGAGATACAGATAGAGTAAAATCTTTTTTACCATATGCATAAATTTTTATAAAGATTTTTAAGAATAGGAGAGCACATATAAAATGGCTCGTGTAAAACGTGGCGTAATGGCGCACGCTCGTCACAAGAAAATCTTAAAACAAGCAAAGGGTTATTATGGAGCCCGTTCTCGTGTATATAGAGTCGCATGCCAAGCAGTTATTAAAGCCGGTCAGTATGCTTATCGTGATAGACGTCAAAGAAAAAGACAATTTCGTCGCTTGTGGATTACTCGTATTAATGCTGTAGTTCGTCAAAGCCGAATGTCTTATAGTAATTTTATTTTTGGCTTAAAGAAATTATCAATAAATATCAATCGAAAAGTACTATCTGATATAGCTGTTCATGATGAATTTGCATTTAGTTCTTTAATACAAAAAGTAAAAGAAGCTTTATTATAAATAGCATTTTTGAAATTTAAAGAGGGGGATTCAATCTCCCCTTCCTCTTTATATGCATTTAATGGAATGAAATGTTTTAACATCAATTAAAAATACAAGATTTTATCAATATTTGGTTAAACAGATCAATAAGTTTTAAAAAATTTTATTTTATTAAAATTAAACGATAAAAAAGAATATAATAATGTTAATATTAAAAAAAATACTAAAATCTATAAAATCAGATATAAAAAAATCAAATACTATAGAAAATTTAGAAGTAATACGGTTAAAATACTTAGGAAAGAAAGGAATTATAAATGCTTTTTTTAAAAAAATAAAAAATTTTTCATTAAAACAAAAAAAAGAATATAGTTATGTAATTAATAATATTAAGCTAGAAACAGTAGAAAAAATTAATCAAAAAAAAATACAATTAAATACAATTCTTTTTGATCAAAAAATTAAAAAAGAAAACATTGATGTGTCTTTACCAGGTCGTCGTATTAGAAATGGATCTCGACACCCTATAGCTACTACTATTAATTATATTCAAGATTTTTTTTTAAAAATTGGGTTTCAGATAGTAAAAGGACCTGAAATAGAAGATGAATATCATAATTTTGATGCATTAAATATTTCTAAGACTCATCCTTCACGGGACAGTCATGATACGTTTTGGTTTGATAGTAATAAATTGCTAAGAACTCAAACTTCCAGTATGCAAATTCGAGTTATGGAAAAAGAAAAACCACCAATTAGATTCATTGTTCCTGGCAAAGTCTATCGAAATGACTGCGATTCTACACATACGCCTATGTTTCATCAAATTGAAGGATTAATTGTTGATACTAAAGTAAATTTTTCTAATTTAAAGTGGATAATATATAATTTTTTATATAATTTTTTTGGTAAATACGTTTCAATTAAATTTCGTCCATCTTATTTTCCTTTTACAGTTCCTTCTGCAGAAGTAGATATTTCTATTAATAATAGAGATTCATTAGAAATATTAGGATGCGGAATGGTTCACCCTCAAGTTTTAAAAAATGTAAATATTGATTCTCATATGTATTCCGCTTGTGCATTTGGAATTGGTGTAGAGCGAATGGCTATGTTGCGTTATGGAATTGCTGATATTCGATATTTTTTTGAAAATGATTTAAGATTTTTGAGTCAATTTAAATATAAATAGCGAGATAAAATGAAATTTAGTGAAGAATGGCTGCATCAATGGGTAAACCCACCAATTAACATTGATCAATTATGCGACCAAATGACTGATTTTGGATTGGAAATAGAACATAGATATAAATTTAGACCCTTGTTTCAAGATGTTGTAGTTGGAAAAATAGTCCATTGTGTGCCTCACTTTAAATCAGATAAATTAAAAGTTACAAAAGTAGATGTTGGAAGTAAAGATTTGTTAAACATTGTATGTGGAGCTACTAATTGCCGAAGTGGAATTAAAGTAGCAGTAGCAAGTGTTGGTGCTATTTTACCTAATAATTTAAAAATTAAAATAAAAAAGATACAAAATGAATTATCAGAAGGTATGATTTGTTCCTTTTTTGAATTAGGAATATTTAATCGAAGTAATACCATTATTGAGTTAAATGAAAAAGCCATTGTAGGATCTAATGTCAATGATTATTTTAGATTGAAAGACAATATCATTAAAATTTCTATTTTACCTAATCAATCTGATAATTTAAGTATTTTAGGAATAGCTCGAAACGTAGCAGCGATAAATGAGTTATCTAAACCAGTTTTAAAAACTAAAAATATTGTTAATGATATTAAAAATATATTTTGTATTAATATTAAAGATACACAAGAATGTTTAAATTACATGGGAAGAATTATTAAAAATGTTAACATTAAAATTGAAACTCCATTTTGGATGAAAAAAAAACTATTTCTTTGTGATTCTTTATCTGATAATGTTATTAAAAATATTATAAGCTATGTATTAATTGAAATAGGACAGCCATTAAATGTTTTAAATTCAGATAAAATTTCTCAGTCGATCACTATAAGAATGTCCAAAAATAAAGAAGAATTTTTTTATAAAAAAAATGAAACATTTATCTTAAATAAAAATATAATAGTTATATCTGATAATAAAAAAATACTTTCAATTCCTGGAAATACTAATTCTTATCTTTGTGATTTTGATAATAATTGTAAAAATATATTTTTAAGTTCATATTTAATCAGTAAACAATCAATTTTTGATATTATTGAAACTACTAAGATAAATAAGATATTAGAATATTACAAGCATGGAATTGATTCTGAAATGCAATATTATGCTTTAGAATATGCTACTGATTTGATTTTAAAAATATGCGGCGGAAATTCTGGACCTATTGTAATAGATAAAACAAATGATGCACGTTTTAAAAATAAAAAAATTAAAATGTATTTAATTAAGTTAAATAAAATATCTGGAATTTTTATTGATAATAAAACCATTTCTAATATTTTAAAGCGTCTTGATTATATATTTACTTTTAAACAAACATACTGGGAAGTTATCGCTCCTAGTTGGAGATTTGATATATTAATTGAAGAAGATGTAATAAACGATATTCTTCGAATATATGGTTATAATAATATTCCTTCTTTTCCATTAAAAGAAAATTTAAATATTAAACCAGTAAATAGTAAGATAAAAGATAATTTTTCTGAAATATCATCTTCTTTATTAATTAATAAAGGTTATTATGAAGCTATAACTTATGGGTTTGTAGATCCTCATGTTCAAAATTTAATTTTTCCCAATCAAGAAAAATTATTAATATCTAATCCTATATCTAAAGACACATCATCCATGCGTTTATCTTTATGGCCTGGTTTGATAAAAACAGTATCTTATAATCAAAATCGTAATCAAGATAGCATTCGTTTTTTTGAGATCGGACTGTGTTTTTCTTTAAATTCTCAAAAAAATCTTGAAATCAATCAAGATCTTTTTTTAGGAGCCGCAATAAGTGGAAAATATTCTAAAGATCATTGGGATTATACTTCAAAAAAAGTAGATTTTTATGATTTAAAAGGAGATTTAGAATGTGTGTTTGAATTAATATGTGGCTTAAAAAATATAGAATTTAGAAAAAATAATATAACAGGATTACATCCTGAACAGTGCGCTTCTATTTATTTTCAAAACAATTTTATTGGAAATATTGGAGCAATTGATCCAAGATTAGAAAATCAATTAAATTTAAATGATTCGGTTTTTGTATTTGAAATTTGTTTAGATAAAATCACATTTTTTAAATTAGATACAATAGAAAAAATTTCAAAATTTCCCATTAGTCGTCGTGATATTTCAATATTAATATCAGATAATATTATTATTTCAGATATTTTACGAGCATGCGAAAAGTTTTTTATTGATAAAAAAGTAGAAATTAATCTTTTTGACGTGTATTCTTGTACAAAATTTTTGAATACACAAAAAAGTATAGGAATCAGTTTTACTTTTCAAGATCAAAAAAAAACGCTAAAAGAAAATGAAATTAATTTAATGATTGACTCTTGTTTAAAAGAATTAAATAAAAAATTTCAAGTGATTTTAAGGAAATAAATACATGGTTTTGACAAAATCCGAAATTTCGGATCATTTATTTGAAAAATTAAATTTAACTAAAAGAGATTCAAAAGAATTTGTTGAATTTTTTTTCGAAGAAGTAAGGAAATCATTAGAAAATGGAGAGGATGTAAAGTTATCTGGATTTGGAAATTTTCGACTTAAAAATAAAAAAGAACGTCCTGGTCGAAATCCAAAAACAGGAAAAAAAGTATCTATTTCATCTAGACGTGTAGTAACTTTTAAAGCTGGTCAAAAATTAAAAAATAGAATTGATAACTATTTAATAAAAGTAAAGCAGTGATGTTTTTTAATTGAATCAGATGCGGATTAATAATCATAAATAAAAAATTTTGAAACATTAATCATGTTTTTTAATATTGTCAATTTAATTAATGATTATGAAATTCATGTTTAGAAGTGTTTTTTAACAATAATCTTTATTCATACAGTAATATTATAAATGATATTAGTCACATGCTTCTCCCTCCTTAGTATTAATTGATCAATTGATAAATTAGACTTAGAATCGTTAAACTATATACCAGGATCTATTTCTTCTTTTTTAACTGCTAGTACATTTTGATGACTTTTTGTTAAAAGCTCCACATGAAAAAGAAGTGCATCTAAGTGATTTAACATTATATATTAGATTTGGTAAATTTTAATCAATTACAGATGAGAAGATAGAAGATTATATTATTCATACTAAAGTAATTAAAGCTCTTTTCAAACTAATCAATTAGATTATTAAATTATGTAAAAAAGAAGTGGTCGTATAATAGAAGCATGGGCTATTACTCTTTAAGTGTTAGAGAGTGCCTATCATCTTTCTGAATGGAGAACGATATGAAAAGTTTTTCAAGCAATAAAATATTTTTTATACATCTTATCTATTAGACTAGTATAGTTAATGTATTAATTACCAACTTTTATTTTCCAAAAAAAAGATTAATTATGTTAGTAGATTCTTTCGTTAGTTGCAAAAATAAAATAAATGCATATCGTGAAGCCATTAAAAACAAATATTGTTTTTAGCTATGAAAACGAAATGTGTATGACATATAATTCCTTTTCTTATTGTAAAAATATTATTAATTAATATACTTTCCTGAGAAATTATGTTTTTAGTAGATTGTTGAGTTAATTTTTATAAATTTTTATGGAGAAAAAATGAATTTTACACTTATCTCTCAAGATAGTAATGCTAGATTGGGTTTTTTTTCTTACAACAATCAAATAATTGAAACTCCTATTTTTATGCCTGTTGGAACTTATGGCGCGGTAAGAAGTATTACGACCAAGGAAATTGAAAAAATTGGTGCTCAAATTATTTTGAGTAATTCTTTTCATTTGTATTTTAAACCTGGAATGAATACTATAAAATTACATGGTGGTTTACATAATTTTATGAATTGGTCAGGCCCTATTCTTACTGATTCTGGAGGATTTCAGTTTTTTAGTTTATCGAAATTTTGCATGTCCAGAGAAGATGGTGTAATGATTACAAACCATCTTAATGGAAGTAAATTTTTTATGACTCCAGAAATTTCAATGAAAATTCAATTAGATTTAGGATCAAATATTGTAATGATTTTTGATGAATGCATTTCATATACAAGAGACTGGATTAAAACTAAAAATTCCATGGAAAAATCATTAAATTGGGCAAAAAAAAGCCGTATTTTTTTTGATGCACAAAACAATAAAAATTTGTTATTTGGTATTATTCATGGAGGAATATATCCTTCTCTACGAGATATATCTTTAAATGAATTAGTAAAAATAAATTTTGATGGCTATGCCATCGGGGGCTTGGCAGTTGGAGAATCAAAATCGGAAATGAACGAATTATTAGATCATATTTGTCCTAAAATGCCAAAAAATAAACCAAGATATTTAATGGGAGTTGGAAAACCAGAAGATTTGATAGAAGGCGTTTCTCGTGGAATAGATATGTTCGATTGTGTAATTCCTACAAGAAATGCTAGAAATGGATATTTATTTGTTACTGATGGAATTATTAAAATTAGAAATAAAAAATATAAAAATGATATTTCTGTTTTAGATAAACAATGTAATTGCTATACTTGCCTTAATTATACTCGATCTTATTTGCATCATTTAGATTCTTGTAACGAAATATTAGGTGCTCGATTAAATACAATACACAACTTACACTATTATAATACTTTAATGTTGAATATAAGAAATGCAATAAAACAAAAAAAATTTAATCAATTTAAATCAAATTTTTACTCTCAAAGAAAATTTTTATAATGATATATATCTATTAAGGATACTATATGAGCTTTTTTATTCAAAATGCAATGGCTTCTGAAAATACATCCTCTGAAGGTAATTCTTATTCTTTAATTTTTATGTTAGTTATTTTTTTGTTGTTTTTTTATTTTGTGCTTTTTCGTCCTCAACAAAAAAAAGCTCAAGAACATAAAAATCTTATGAATTCTATTACTAAAGATGATGAAGTCATAACGACTAGCGGTTTAGTTGGTCGAGTAAATAAAGTTACAAAAAATGGATACGTTTTACTTTCGTTAAATAATGAAACAGAAGTATGCATAAAAAAAAATTTTATAGCATCTGTGATTCCAAAAGGAACTTTAAATTCTTTACTATAAATTAAATATATATTTAGATGTAAAATTTTTTATTTTTGATTAAGCAAGTATAAGTCTATATACTTTAAGTGTTAATCTAAAATATCTGACATTTTTAATTTAATAAAAATGCATTTTTATTAAAAAATTTTAGAATAAATATTTAAAATTTGTAATTTTTAAAAAAGTTTTTTTTATTAATCTTAATATCGCTAACCTGTTTGCTTTTATTTCAGAATTAGAATGATATATTTTGACCTTTTCAAAAAAATTATTTATAGGATTTTTAAATTCATGCATCTTTATTAAGATATCTTTATATTTTTGATTTAAAAAAAGATTTTTGGTTTCATCAATAAACTTATTAATTTTGTTGAGTAAAATTTTTTCTTCTTTTTCTTGAATTAAATGAACGTTAATATTTTTTAAATTTTCTTGGTTATGATTTTCTATTATATTATGTATTCTTTTAATTGATGTTATAATTGATTTTGACGAACTTAAAGTCCGGAAATAAGATATTGCTTTAATTCTTTTATGAATATCTATCAGTTGTGTTAATTTACATGATAATACTGATTGTATAATTTTAATATTATATCCTTTTTTTTCATATAAATAAAACAATCGCGACATAAAAAATTTAATTATTTGATTGTAAATTTTTGAACAATTAACTTCTTTTTGATGTAAAAAAATACTTTTTTTTATTAATTTTTTAAAATCTAAAATTATTTTTTTTTCTATTATAATACGAAGTATTCCTATTGATAAGCGCCTTAATGCAAACGGATCTTTATTTGAAGTAGGAATTCTATTAATACAAAACATACCAGTTATAGTGTCCATCTTGTCTGCAATAGATAATGATGCACCTATAACGCTTAATGGTAATTTATCACCTGAAAAAGATGGCAAATATTGCTCTTTAATAGCAATAGAAACTTCTTCATTGATTTCTGGATCCATACAGGTGTAATACATACCTATAATACCTTGTAATTCTGGAAATTCATATACCATGTCGCTTATTAAATCACATTTAGAAAGAAGCGCTGCTTGAATTGCGTTTTTTATATTATTATTTGTATTCTGAGAAATCCACTCCATGAGAAATTTTAAACGAAATGTTTTTTCATATAAAGATCCAAGATCTTGATAAAATAAAATATTTTTAAGATATGGTAGATAATTTTTTAATTTAATTTTTTTATCTTTTTTTAAAAAAAACTCAGTATCTGATAATCTTGCATGCATAACTTTTTCATATCCTATAATATTTTGATCCGGTTTTTTTGAACTAATGTTTGAAATAAATATAAAATATGGAAGAACTTCTTCTTTATGATTGCATATTGTAAAACATTTTTGAAGTTTTTCTATGGTATAAATTAATATTTCTTTTGGAATTTTTAAAAATTTTTTTTTAAAATTCGCTAAAAATGCAATTGGAGATTCTACTGAAGAAGTGGCTTCTTCAATTAAAGGGTTGTTAAGATTTATAGTTCCATTAACTTTTTGAACCGTTTCTTCAAGAATTTTTTTAATTTTTTGTTTTCTATCATTATAATTTGCTATTATTTTTTCTTTTTGTAACAGGATTAAAGGGTATTCTTTAGCGTTTTTAATTATTATTTTTTTTTCTTTTGAGGATAAATGATTATGTAAAATATTATTGGAAGGAATATTAAATATCTTTGATGAAATTACATCATCATTTAATAACATAACAATGTTACGAATAGGACGACAAAATTTTTGATTAGTTCTTTCCCATCTCATTGTTTTTTCAATGCAAATTTTTTTTAGAGAAAATTCAATACATTTCGGAAGTAAGGACACAGCTGATTCTTGTTTTATTTTTTTTTGATAAAAAAGCCATTCTCCTTTATTATTTTTTAAACGTTTGGCTTCATTAATATTAATTCCACAGTATCGAGCCCAAAGTTGAGCTGAATTTGTAGGTCTTCCATCTTTATCAAAAGCATTTACAATAGATGGACCTTTTTTATTTTTGATTATAATTTTTTCAGAAATATCAATACCTTGGATTTTTAAAGCTAATCTTCTAGGAGTAGCAAACCAATGAATTGATTCATAAAAAATATTATATAATTTTAATTCTTTTATAAAATTTATGTAAAAAGAATGAGCTATGTTGTAAAGAAGTGCAGCTGGAATTTCTTCAGTTCCTATTTCTATTAAAAAAATATTTTTTGTTAAATTTTCTTTTTTTGTTAGCATAAAGGAAATCCTAATTTTTTTCTTTCTAAAAAATAATGTTGAGCTACTTTTTTAGTGAGCGCTCTAATGCGCAAAATATAATTTTGACGTTCATTATGAGAAACTGCTCTTCTGGCATCTAGCAGATTAAATATGTGATTAGCTTGTATTATTTTTTCATATGAAACTAATAATAAAGGTGATTTTAGAGAAAGTAATTGTTCAGCTTCTTTTATATATTGCTCAAAAGAATTGAATAACAAATTAATATCAGAATATTGAAAATTATATTGAGATTGTTCTATTTCATTTTTTTTAAAAATATGACCGTAAGTAATATGATTATTGTTTTTTGTATTCCAAACAAGTTTATATACATCAGATACATTTTGAATATGCATTGCAATTCGTTCTAATCCATAAGTTATTTCTACTGTAACCGGATCGCATTCTAAACTACCTACTTGTTGAAAATACGTAAATTGCGTAATTTCCATTCCATTTAACCATACCTCCCAACCAATCCCCCAAGCTCCTAAAGTAGGATTTTCCCAATTATCTTCAGAAAAACGTATGTCATGCATTTTTTCGTTTATCTGTAATAAATTTAATGATTGTAGATACATTTTTTGAATATTTTCAGGTGGAGGTTTCATGATAACTTGAAATTGATAATAGTGTTGTAATCGATTAGGATTCTTGCTATATCTTCCATCAGCAGGTCGTCTGCAAGCTTGAGTGTATGCTGCTTTAATTGGCTCAGGTCCTATTGCTCCTAAAAACGTTACTGGATGAAATGTTCCCGCTCCAACAGGAAGGTCTAATGGTTGAAAAATAGTACATTCTTGTTTAGACCAATATTTTTGTAATATTAAAATTAAATCATAAAAATTATTTTTATAGTTTTTCATTTTTGTCTGAAATGATCGCATGAATAAATATTTTTTGTATCTCTAAATTATACGCAACATTTAATTTTTGTGTAGAAAATGATATTTTTATATTGCTTAATATTTTTATTCTTTATCAAAAAATAATTTTAATTTAATTTTTAGATTTCAATGAATTAAAAAGTTATTAATTTTTTAGATAAATTTAATAAAAATAATTTAAGAAATCAGTGAAGAATTAAATTTATTATATAACGTATTTTATAAAAAGAGATAGAAAATCTTATTTTAAAAGAATACAACGATATAAAAGAAAAAGAAAGAGAATTGTTGATTTCTAAATACATCTTTAAAATTATTTAATTAATAAATTTAGATTTCACAATCGATAATTTTCATTTACTTCAATAAAAATATCTAGAATTCTTTTTTAAGAAATGCTTTAAAGTTTAAATTACAGTAATTTTTTTTAAAATTATGTTGATAAAAAATAATGTTAATAATAATGAAACAATTATAGTTATAAATATAGTGATTTATGAAATTTGTAAATGTTAATTAGTGCTGAAGACGCTTCTATTGCTTCAAAAATGCATAATTTATGTGAAATTTATCAGAATTAGTGATGAAAATATTTTTATTTTTTTTGATTCTTGTTAAAAACAAGATTATTTGAATTTAACAAAAACGTTAGATTTGATTGTTTAAAAGAAAACAATCACAAATATTCTTCTTGTATTATTGATTAAAATATTGTTTCTGAGTATTATATTGTTTGAATCTAATTTTTATATGATTTTTTTTGAAATAAAAATTATAAATAATTTCTAAAGGAAAAAAAATGAAGTATATTGGGGCTCATGTTAGCGCCTCTGGTGGTGTAGAAAAAGCAATTCTTCGAGCATATGAAATTAAAGCAACAGCTTTTTCTTTTTTTACTAAAAATCAACGTCAATGGAATTCAAACTCATTAACAAATAACAAAATAAATGATTTTAAGAAACATTGCAAAAAATATCAATTTTCACCAATTCAAATTCTACCTCATAGTAGTTATTTGATTAATTTAGGTCATCCTTTAGACATTCTATTAGAAAAATCACGTTCTGCTTTTATTGATGATGTTATTCGTTGCGATCAACTAGGTTTAATGTTTTTAAATGTTCATCCAGGCAGTCATTTAAATAAAATTACTGAAAATATGTGTCTGTTAAGAATCGCTGAGTCAATAAATATTACTTTAGAGCAAACAAAAAATATAATTATAGTGATAGAAAATACTGCGGGACAAGGTACTAATATGGGATATTGTTTTGAACATTTGCATCAAATTATTCATAACGTTAATAATAAATCAAGAATTGGAGTATGCATAGATACCTGTCATTTATTTGCATCAGGATATGATTTACGTTCAGAAAAAAATTGTGAGAAAACTTTTCGAGAATTTGATAAAATCATAGGATTTAAATATTTAAAAGGTATTCATTTAAACGACTCTAAAAAAAATTTTAATAGTCATATTGATCGTCATGAAAGTTTAGGATTAGGAAAAATTGGAACTACTGCTTTTAAATGGATTATGAAGAATAACATTTTCAACAATATTCCTATTATATTAGAAACAATTAATCCCAAAATATGGAAATCAGAAATTTCTTGGCTTAAATCTTGCATCTAAATTTTTTGAATTAAAAAAGTTTTTTTAAAATATATAGGATTATATTATGTTAAAAATAAACGCTATAAAAAGAATAAAAAAGGGTAAAAGTTACAGCAGAAAGTTACGCATGCAAAAAAAATTTCCAGGAATATTATACGGAATGAATAAAATTCCTGTTTTTC
Source organism: Buchnera aphidicola (Muscaphis stroyani) (assembly GCF_005080865.1). Taxonomy (NCBI): domain Bacteria; kingdom Pseudomonadati; phylum Pseudomonadota; class Gammaproteobacteria; order Enterobacterales; family Erwiniaceae; genus Buchnera; species Buchnera aphidicola. The sequence continues at coordinate 138,191 of NZ_CP034861.1, forward strand.
TTGAATTAGACCATAATCTTATTTTTAATTTACAAAAAAAAATAGAATTTTATAAAGAAAATATATGTTTAATAATTGAAGAAAAAAAACATATAGTTAAAGTTCAATCCATTCAAAGACATGCCTTTAAACTAAAATTATTACATATTGATTTCTTATATAATTAAAATTTTAGATAAAATTTCTCTAAAAATTAACATTTTTGGATGAAATTGTATGGCAATTAAACTTAAAAATCCTAATAATAATGTTATTATAGATAACCATCCAATTTTTTTTTGATTAAAAAGTGAATTGTCTATATAGTTATTTTTTTTCTTTTTCCACCATTTGGATGCTAACCATATTCCAGTCCATATAAAAATAGAAATAAGCAATAAGTACCATTTAAAATAATCATTTTCAGTGTTATTTTCAGGTATTTTTATAGCTATTCCTGTAACAATACCAGGAAAAAAATATACTGGAGGCCACAATATGCATCCTATTATACTAGGTAAAACAAATTTTTTTAAAGGAAGCTTTAACATTCCAGCAACCATAGGTATAAGAGGTCTAGTTGGTCCTATAAATCTCCCAGCTATTATAGTGATAAGGCTATGTTTATGTAATATTTTTTTTGTTTTGTCAAGAAGTGTATAGTTTTTTTTCAAAAATTTAAGGTTGTATAGCCAGTTTTTAAAACGTAAACCGATATAATATGAAGTCCAATCTCCAATTAGACATCCTATTATTCCAGATATCCAAGCAGGGTAAAATAATAATTTTCCATCTCCTATTAATGCTCCTAACGTTGTCATCAAGACAATTCCAGGAAGCAATAAACCTATTAAAGCAAGAGATTCTAAAAAAGACACTGTTCCTACTACTATTAATGAGTAGGTTAAAGATTGAGTTGTGAAAGATGTTAACCAAGATTCCATAAAGTCTCATTTTTTAAATTTTTAGTTTTAAAATTAATATATTGTTGAATAAATTAGAAACAATACAATTTACATTTTTAATGTATTACATCTTTGAATAAAATACTATAAAATTTTTTTATTTTTTTTATTCTTAAAATGTTTGTGTCAGCATGTTTTTATATTAAATATTTTTTAAAAATGTTATTAAAATTTAAATTTTATAAACATTAGTAATCTCAATATACATTGAAAGAGAAAAATAATGAAAATATGGATTATACTATTTTTATATATCTGTACGAGCACAGTTTCAGCTTTATCTAATGAATTAGAAATTGATAAAATTATTGCTATTGTTGATGATAAGATCATATTGAAAAGCGATATAGAGCAATTTATTTTTTTTATAAAACAAAAAGAAAAGCATAATAAATTATCTGTACAAAATGATTTCATAAAAAACAAAATACTAAATAAATTAATATTAGATACAATGATTTTGAATGAAGCAGATAAACTAAATTTTTTTGTAACTGATGAACAAGTAAATCATACCATTAAAAATATTGCTTACAAACATAATATTAGTGTTGAGCAATTAAAAAATAATATTTTATTTAATGAAAATAATAATGATTTTACTTATTTTGATTATTTTAATCAAATTAAAAAATTATTAAAAATTCAAATGATACAAGATTATAAAATTTTAAGTCATATTAAAATCAAGAAAATAGAATTACAAAAATTGTTTCATGAATTTGATAAAAGAAAAAAATTTGATAAAATTAATATAAGCTATATTTTGTTATCTCTTCCTAAAAACAAAAAACAAAAAATAGTAAAAGATCAAAAAACATTAGCTTTTTATATACTTAAAAAAATTAAAAATGGGTGCTCTTTTGAGGAATTGAACAAAAAATATAAAATAAATAAAAATTTCTTTTTTTTGTCGAATTCTTGGATGAATTTTAATGATGTACAGAATATGCTTTCACATCATTTAAAATTTTCTAAAAAAGGAGAGACATTAGGTCCTTTTTTGGGGAGTAAAGGATTCTATATTATTAAAGTTAATGATGCTAAAAATTATCCAGAAAAATACATTAAAGAATTTCATATACAACATTGTTTAATAAAATTTTCTCCCATTTTACATGAGGAAGAAGTAAAAAAAAGTATTTTTAACATATACAACAATATAATAAAAAAAGTTTATAATTTTGATTTTGCAGTAAAAAACTTTTCTCATGATTTTTATTCTTCTCGTAAAAAAGGTGATTTAGGTTGGATATCAAGTTTATCATTAAATCCAGAATTCAATAATATATTATTAAATTTAAAAATTAATGAAACAAGTAAGCCCATTAAATCTGAATTAGGATGGCATATTGTTAAAGTTCTAGACAAAAGGGATATTAATTATTCTTTAAAAATAAAAAAAGATAAAATTTATCAAATGTTATTAACTAAAAAAATTAAATTTTTAAGAGATAAATGGATACAAGAATTAAAAAAATTAGCTTTTATAGAAGTAATAAAATAGATAAAAAATTTTAAAATTAACTAATTTTTATATAAAAAACTGAATTTAAAATAATGATTTTAAAAAAAGCAAAATATTTTCCTAAAAAAAAATTAGGTCAAAATTTTTTAATAAATAAAAAAATTGTCCAAGATATTGTTAATATAATTAATCCAAAAATAACACAGATATTAGTAGAAATTGGTCCTGGTTTCGCTGCACTAACAAAACCAATATGTAAATTAGTAAACAATTTAATTGTTATTGAAATTGATGCAACTTTATTAAAATTTCTAGAAAAACAATCATTTTATTCAAAATTAATAATATTTTGTCAGGATGCTTTAAGATTTGATTATTTAAATTTATACCATCAAAAAAAAAATATTCGAATTTTTGGAAATTTGCCATATAATATTTCTACTTCTTTAATTATTCATTTGTTAAATCAAATCCACATTGTTGAAGATATGCATTTTATGTTACAAAAGGAAGTAGCTGATCGTTTAACTGCTACTCCTGGTAATAAATCATATGGACGTTTAAGTATCATTACTCAGTATTATTGCAAAGTTAAAACATTGTTGAAAGTATCTGCTAAAAATTTTTTACCAATCCCTAAAGTAGATTCTGCATTTGTAAGTTTAATTCCTCATACTAATCATCCTTATTTTTTGTACAACATTAATACATTAAGCTATATTACGAATATAGCTTTTCAAAAGAGAAGAAAAATGATACGTCATAGCTTATCGAATGTATTTACAGAACAACTTTTAATTAGACTAGGGATTAATCCAGAATTAAGAGCAGAAAACATTACTATTAATCAGTATTGTCAGTTATCTAACTATTTTTTTAATCATATAAAACGTTTAAAAATATGAATTAATAAAAAATATAATTAAAAATTTTGAGTTTTATATAATTGGAAATACAAAATGAGCATTTATTTAGTTGGTGACATTCATGGTTGCTACGAAGAATTTCAATTGCTTTTAAAGAAGTCATCTTTTAACATTGAAAAAGATTTTCTATGGGTTTCTGGAGACTTAGTCTCAAGAGGTCCAGATTCTATAAAAGTTATAAAATATCTTTTTTCAGTTAGAAAACGGGTGAAAATAGTACTTGGCAATCATGATTTAAATTTAATCTTGATACATTCAGGAATCAAAAAAAATAAAAAAGAAAATTTTTTTGATGAATTTTTAACATCAAAAGATAATTTAAAATTAATTTATTGGTTAAGAAGTCAACCCTTTGTTCAAATTGATCATAAAAATAAAATTATCATGTCTCATGCAGGAATTAGTCCCCAATGGGACATATGTACTGCAGAAAAATATTCTAAAAAAATTTCAGAATTTTTGTTAAGTGATAATTATGCTTTGTTTTTAGAATCTATGTTTGATAATAATATAAATTATTGGAGTTCAAATCTCAATCGATTAGATCGATTGAGATACAGTATTAATGTTTTTACACGTATGCGTTATTGTTATTTTGACGGTCGGTTAAATTTATCTAATAAACTCTCTCCTCTTTATGTTAAACATCCTCTTAAGCCATGGTTTATGTTTAAAACTAAAATTCCTTCAGATTATTCTATTTTTTTTGGTCATTGGTCTAATTTAAAAGGATTTGATGTACCTCTACCATTTTTTTCATTAGATACTGGTTGTTGCTGGGGAGGAAGCTTGAGTATGATACGATTAGAAGATAAAAAATGGTTTTCTCAATCATTCATAAAAAAATCTGTTTTGAAATAAAATTAAAAAAAAATTTTTTCATAAAGATTTATCTCGATAGAATTTCAAAATAATAGTTATAAGGATTTTTTTTATTTTTTAAAAAATGCTGTTTAAATAATGTTTTCCAGTATGGATATAATTTATATTGAGGAAAATAAGAATCTCCATTAATGTTAATATCAATATGAGTTAAATACAATTTATTGGCATAAAACAGCATTTGTTCATATATTTTAGATCCTCCAATTACCATAATCTCTTTGTTAGATTCAGTTAAATTGATGGCATGAGAAATTGAGTTAGCCCAAATAATTCCTTTTTTTTTAATTTTATAACGACTAATTACTATATTTGTTCTCATTAATAGTGGTTTTTTAATCGATTCCCAAGTCAAACGTCCCATAATAACATTTTTATTTATGGTATGTTTTTTAAACCATTTTAAATCTTCTGGAAGATGCCAAGGAATTGAGTTGTTATTGCCAATGATTAAATTATTAGAAATAGCAGCAATTAAACTGATGTTCATAATTAAATTGATACTTTTAAAAAAGTTATAAATATGTTTTTCAACATATTTATAAGCATAATGAATTATAAATTTTTGTATTTTATTTTTTTATGTATTTCTTGTAAACATTTTATGTTTTTTATTGGGTTTTGATTTAATGAAGAGACAGTAGCAAACGCGCCATTTAATGTAGTGTCATAGTGCACTCTATATTGCAAAGCGCTACGACATATTAATTTTGAGTCTTTAATTCCTTGATTACAAGAAGTTGTATTCACTATATAAGAATATTCACTATTTTTTAGTCTGTCTTGTATATGTGGACGACCTTCATAAACTTTGTTTACTAATCGAGATGAAATTCCTGCTTTTTTTAAAGCTATAGAGGTTCCTTTTGTAGCATCTATTTTAAATCCTATTTTTTTTAGTTCAATGGCTAAATTAGCAATTCTTTTTTTATCGTCATCTCTAACTGATAAAAGAACACGACCTGATTTTTTTATATTATTATTTGGAGTACTGAAAATCGCTTTAGAAAACGCTTCTGAAAAATTTTTTCCGATTCCCATAACTTCCCCTGTCGAACGCATTTCAGGTCCTAATATAGGATCTACTCCTTGAAATTTATCAAAAGGAAGCACTGCTTCTTTAACAGAAAAGTACGGAGGAATAATTTCTTTAGAAAATCCTTGTTCTAATAGCGTTTTTCCATACATAACTCTTGCAGAAATTTTAGCTAATGCCAAACCTATTGCTTTTGAAACAAAGGGAACTGTACGAGCTGCTCTTGGATTTACTTCAATAATGTATACTTGATTATCTTTAATAGCAAATTGAACATTCATTAATCCTCTGACAGATAATTCAAAAGCTAGTTTTTTTACTTGATTTTTAATGTCATTTTGAATTTTTTTGGTTAAGGTGTAAGCTGGCAAAGAACATGCGGAATCTCCAGAATGAATCCCTGCTTGTTCAATATGCTCCATTATCCCACCGATAAAAACGGTTTTTCCATCACAAATAGCATCAACATCAACTTCTATAGCATAATTTAAATATTGATCTAACAAAATAGGCTTTATGTTTTTTTCTTTTATAACGTTACTGAAATAGTCATCCAGATCGCATGGTTCATATACAATTTCCATGGCTCTTCCACCTAAAACATAAGATGGTCTAACCATTATAGGGTAACCAATTTCTATTGCTTTTTCATGAGCTTCTTTCAAATTAAATACAGTAGCGTTTAATGGTTGTTTTAATTTTAACTTAGTAACAATTTTTTGAAAACGATGACGATCTTCCGCTTGATCAATTGAATCTGGACTTGTTCCTATAATTGGAATTCCTTCTTTTTGAAATTTTCGAGCTAATTTTAATGGTGTTTGACCTCCATATTGAATAATAATACCTTTTGGTTTTTCTATTCTGACTATTTCTAAAATATTCTCTAATGTAATAGGTTCAAAATAAAGGCGATCTGAAATATCATAATCAGTGGAAACAGTTTCTGGATTACAATTAATCATAATTGATTCAAAACCATCTTCTCTCAACGCTTGAGAAGCATGCACACAACAATAGTCGAATTCTATACCTTGCCCTATTCTATTAGGTCCTCCGCCTAATATAATAATTTTTTTAGAATTGTTAGTTGGATGAGATTCACATTCTTCTTCCCATGTTGAGTACATATATGCTGTTTCGGTTGAAAACTCAGCGGAGCATGTATCAATTCTTTTATATACTGGATGTAAATTTAATTTAAAACGAAGTTGACGTATTTCAGATTCTTTATTCTTTGTTAAAAATGCTATTCTTGAATCAGAAAAACCTTTTCTTTTAATAAAATATAGAAAATTTTTGTTGAGTCCAAAAAATCCTTTTTTAGAAATTTTTTTTTCTAGAATAATGATTTCTTGAATTTGAACTAGAAACCAAGGATCAATAAATGTTAATTCAAATACATCATTAATTGACATTCCTAATCGAAAAGCATCTCCTATGTACCAAAGTCGTTCAGAACCAGCTTCTTTTAATTCATGTCTAATTTTCATTAAATTTTGTGGATTTTTGATATTAGATATTTTAGAATTAAAACCATTCGATCCAACTTCTAGTCCATGAATAGCTTTTTGTATTGATTCTTGAAAAGTACGCCCTATAGCCATTACTTCTCCAACAGATTTCATTTGAGTAGTTAATCTATCATTACATCCTAAAAATTTTTCAAAATTAAATCTTGGAATTTTAGTAACTATGTAATCTATCGACGGCTCAAATGATGCTGTAGTATTCATTCCTGTAATGTCATTTGAAAGTTCGTCTAATGTATATCCAATAGATAATTTAGCTGCTATTTTTGCAATTGGAAATCCGGTTGCTTTAGAAGCTAAAGCTGATGAACGAGAAACTCTAGGATTCATTTCAATAACAATCATTCTTCCATCTTTTGGATTTACTGCAAATTGAACATTAGCTCCTCCAGTTTCAACTCCAATTTCTTTTAAAATAGATATAGAAGCATTTCTCATTACTTGATATTCTTTATCAGTAAGAGTTTGTGCAGGAGCTACAGTGATAGAATCACCGGTATGAATCCCCATAGGATCAAGATTTTCAATTGAACAAACAATAATGCAATTATCATTTTTATCTCTTACAACTTCCATTTCATACTCTTTCCATCCTATCAGAGATTCATCTATCAAAAGCTCTGTACTTGGAGATAATGAAAGTCCTCTTTCACAAATTTCTTTAAATTCTTCATGATTATACGCAATTCCGCCTCCGTGACCGCCCATGGTAAAAGAAGGTCGAATAATGCATGGAAAACCTACATTATTTGATACTAATAAAGCTTCTTTGATATTGTGAGCAATGCCACATTTCGCAGTATTTAATTTTATCTTTCTCATCGAATGTTCAAATAATTTTCTATCTTCGGCTTTTTTAATAGCATTAACTGTAGCACCTATCATATGAACATTAAATTTTTTTAGCACTCCTTTTTGATCTAATTCTAAAGCACAATTAAGAGCAGTTTGACCTCCCATTGTTGGCAGTAATGCATCGGGTTTTTCCTTTTTAATAATATTTTGCACTGTTTTCCAATGTATTGATTCAATATATGTAGCATCTGCCATGCATGGATCTGTCATAATAGTAGCCGGGTTTGAATTGACTAAAATGATTCTATAACCTTCCTCTTTTAAAGCTTTGCATGCTTGTGCGCCTGAATAATCAAACTCACACGCTTGTCCGATTACTATCGGTCCTGCTCCAAGAATCAAAATGGATTTGATATCAGTAGATTTAGGCATTTTTTTTCCTAATTAATTACTGAGTTTTAGTTCGTTGATTAATAATTAATCGAATAAAATGATCAAATAAAGATGAAGCGTCATGTGGCCCAGGACTTGCTTCTGGATGTCCTTGAAAACTAAAAGCGTTTTTATCTTTTAAGGAAAGTCCTTGCAAGGTACCATCAAAAAGAGAGCTATGTGTAATTTCTATGTTATTTGGTAAATTTTTTATATCAACGGTAAAACTATGGTTTTGAGATGTGATAATGACTCGATTTGTTTTAATTTCTTTTACAGGATGATTTGCACCGTGATGGCCAAATTTCATTTTAGTGATATTTGCTCCGATAGATAAAGCTAATAGTTGATGTCCTAAGCATATTCCAAAAATTGGTATATTTTTTTTTAAAAAATATTGAATTGAATTAATAGCATATTGACAAGGTCTAGGATCTCCTGGTCCATTAGATAAAAATATTCCGTCAGGATTCATGCTTAACACTTTTTTTGGATCAGTTTGAGCAGGAACAACAGTTAAATAGCAACCTCTATCAACAAGCATGCGCAGTATATTTCGTTTAACTCCATAATCGTATACAATTACATGACATAAATATGTTTTTTTTTGAATAGAAGATACGTTTTTTTTTCTATTACAAATTGTTCCTGTTTTCCAATTATATATGAATTTAGTAGTAACTTCTTTAGCTAAATCTAAACCCTGTAAACTTATAAAATTTTTGGCGTATTCATGTGCTATGGGATAATTTTCTTTTTTATCTTCTATGATACATCCATTTTGAGATCCTTTAGTTCTCAAAATACGGGTTAATTTTCTAGTATCAATGTCTGATATTGCAACAATATTGTTTTTTTTTAAATAAAAAGATAATTCTTTTTTATTACGATAATTACTTGCTATAGGCGACATGTCGCGAATAACAAGTCCCTTAGCATAGATTTGAGATGATTCTTCATCATTTTCGTTAGTCCCAACATTTCCAATATGAGGATGAGTTAATGTAATTATTTGGTGCGAATAAGAAGGATCAGTAATTATTTCTTGGTAGCCAGTTATAGATGTGTTAAATACAACTTCACCTACGGTCGTTCCAATGGATCCAACAAATTTTCCGTGAAATTTAGTTCCATCTTCTAAAACCAACACTGCTAATCGAATCAAAACATCCTCCGTTAGAAATACTTTTTAAATGAACATTTATATGAATCAATAAAAATATCGATGCAATTATATTATATATCCGCATTTTTATATGTGTCATGTTAACTAAAATTAATATTTTTGTCTATTGAGTAAAATATATTTATTTTTTTGGAAAATAAAATAAAATTATGATGAAAAATGTTTTTTATTTATTTTATACTAAAATATTTTTAAAATTTTAATACATCCATCATGTTAAATAAACCCCTATTTTTTTGATGAATCCATATTGCCGCTTGAATTGCACCTTGAGCAAAAGATATACGATTAGAAGCTATATGAGTAATTTTAATTTGTTCATTAGAGTTAGAAAACATAGTAGTATGTTTTCCAATAGTATTTCCTGATCGTATACTAGAAAAGCTAATTTTTTTTTCTTCTCTTATTCCATTAATACCTTTTTTTAGATATAAAGAATGTTCGTCTAAATTCCAATTCATAGCATTTGATATTACTTTCCCTATAGCCAAAGCCGTTCCTGAAGGAGAATCTATTTTATTGCGATGATGAAATTCAATGATATCGATATCTGAATTATTTCCTATAATGTGAGTTGCTTTTTCAATTAAGTTCAGAACTATGTTAATTCCTATGCTAAAATTAGCTGAAATCATGATACTGATTTTTTTAGAATATGATTTGATCACTTCCATTTCTTGATTTGAAAATCCAGTTGTACCGATGACAATATTTTTTTTTAATTTAGAGCAGTATTTAAGATATTTCAGTGTTCCATTGGGTTTTGTAAAATCTATTAAAACATCAAAATCATTTATATTAGAGTTTATTTTATCACTTGCAAAAACTCCTATTTTCCCAATCCCAATGCTTTCTCCTATATCTTTTCCAATTAACAAATGATTCTTTTCAACTAATACTGTGGTTAATTGCACACTTTTATTTTTTTGTGATTCCTTTACAAGCATTTTACCCATGCGACCCATAGGTCCAGAAATAGCAATACGAGTTTTTTTTTTCATATTTTATCTTTTAAAGTTATTAACGATTTAAACAAATTAAATTTTTAGGAATTGGAAAGATTTTATTATCTGCTATTCCTTTCATTTCAAACAGTCGTTTGGCTCCTAATTTTTTTAAATACTGAATCACTTCTATAACTAATATATTAGGGGCAGAAGCGCCTGCTGTAACTCCAATGTATTTTACGTTATGCAACCATTCTTTTTTAATATCAACAAATGAATCAATGAGTTTTGAAAATACTCCAGTTTCTCGACCTAATTCGACTAATCTGTTAGAATTAGACGAATTTTTAGATCCAATAACTAACAACATATCAGTAATTTTTGAAATTTTAAAAACTGCTTTTTGACGATCAGTTGTTGCATAACATATATCATCTTTATCGGGACCTTTAATATGTGGAAATTTTTTTTTTAAAGAAGAAACAATGAATTTTGTTTCATTAACCGAAAGAGTAGTTTGAGTAAAAAAATTTAATTTTTTTCCATTTTTAATGGATAGTTTTTGTACATCTTTTACTGACTGAACAAGATGTATTTTTTCTTTATTGTTGTCATATTGACCAATAGTTCCATTTACTTCTGGGTGTCCTTTATGTCCAACAAAAATTGTCTCTATTCCTTTTTGACTAGATTTTGATACCTCTCTGTGCACTTTTGTAACTAGCGGACAAGTTGCGTTTAAGATAGTTAGTTTTTTTTTTATAGCTTCTTTTTCAACTTTTTTTGACACACCATGAGCAGAAAAAACAACTATTGATTTATTTGGAATTTGTGAGATTTTTTTAACAAAGATTACTCCTTTGATCCGAAAGTAATTTACTATACTCTTATTATGTACAATTTCATGATTAACATATATTTTTTTTTTATAAATTTTTAAAGCATTTTCGACTATTAAAATAGCTCTTTTAACTCCTGCACAAAAACCTCTTGGATTAGCTAGTATGATGTCCATTAATCACCTTTAGAATGTGCATATTTTTAAAATTGTGTGTTACTAGAAAATTTTTAAAGGTTGCAAAAAAAATTTTATTTTTAATCAAAATTTGTAAAAAAATAATGTCGTATTCCTATAACAATTGCCCCAATGAAAATACTAAAATCAGCTATGTTGAATGTAGGAAAATGAAAATTTTTAATATGTAAATCGATAAAGTCAATTACAAATCCACGGAATATTCGGTCTGATAAATTTCCTATTGCTCCTGAGATAATTAAAGTATACGGAATTATTTGATTTTTATATTCATTTTTCGTATTAACAACGATTTTGATTATTATCAATATAGAAATTATGCTGACGAATGATAAAAACCATATTTGCCATCCTCCTTGATTTGATAGCATATTAAATGCAGCCCCGTAATTTTTTACATAAAAAATATTTAATATTGAAGATATTATTTTTTTTTCATGTATTTTAAGGTGATTTATAATCCAATTTTTACTAAATAAATCAATAGAAAAGATTAAAATTATTATATATATTGAATTGATTTTATTTTTCATTATAAAAATATACGCTGTTCACCAATTCCCGTTGTATTTAAAATGCATCTAGTACAAATATTTTGATTAATGGATTTGTTCATTAAATTGTCAAGATTTGGAATATAGTGCCAGCAACGAGGACATTTGATTCCTTTAATTTTTTCTAGTTTAATTTTTAAAAAAGAAATAACTTTACTTTTTTTTGTATTTTTAGGTGCTGTATCATATAGTTTAATTTTAGCTTGAGAAGTTAAAAAAATAAATTTTAGCTCTTTTCCTAAAATTTCAAGTGTTTTAGCTAATTTATATTCAACATATAAAGTTATAGAAAATTCTAGTGAACTGCTTATTTTTGTATCTTTTTTTTCTTCTTCCAAAAATTTGTTTACTTCATTTTTAATTTGTATTAATTTATTCCAAAATTTATGATCTAAACAATCTGATTTTTCTAAATAAAATAATTTATTGTACCATTCTTCTGTAAATACATATTTGGATTTATTTTTTGGTAATTCATTCCATATTTCGTGGGCAGTGAAAGATAATATAGGAGCTATCCATCTTACTAAAGCGTTAATAATATGATAAATAGCTGTTTGACAGCTTCTTCTCTCCAAACTGTGTTTTTTTAAAGTATACTGTCTATCTTTAATGATGTCGAGATAAAAAGATCCCATTTCAATTGAGCAAAAATACATTAAACGCTGTACTACAGAGTGAAAATTATATTTTTCATAAAACGAAATGATTTCGTCTTGTACTATTTTTGATTGGCTAATAGCCCATTGGTCTATTGAAATCATATTATTTTTGGAAATCATATCTTTTTCTGGTTTAAAGTCATTAATATTTGCCAGCATAAATCGTGCTGTATTTCTGATTCTACGATATGTATCCGATGATCTTTTTAAAATTTCATTAGATATAGAAAGATCATTTGAATAATTTGAAGAAGCTACCCAAAGCCTCAAAACATCAGCTCCTAATGTATCTACTATACTATTAGGACTTATAGCATTACCAATGGATTTAGACATTTTTCTTCCTTTTGTATCTACTACAAATCCATGAGTCAATACTTTATGATATGGTGCTTTTCCTTTTACTATCATTGAAATTATTAATGAAGACATAAACCAACCTCTGTGTTGATCAGATCCTTCTAAATACATGTCAGCATTATTTTTTTGATATTTTTTATTTTTGTACTGTATTGAAGTATGAGTATTTCCAGATTCAAACCAAACGTCTAATATATCTAATATTTGATTGTAATTATTAGATTCTGTTCCCAATATTTTTTGAAGATTGGTTTTTCTATAAGATTGAATTCCTTCCAATTCTATTTTTTGTGCTATTTTTTCCATAATTTTAGAGATGTTGGGATGAATTTTATCCGTTTTTTTATGCGAGAAAATAGACATTGGAACTCCCCATTGTCTTTGTCTTGAAATACACCAATGAGGTCTTTTTTTAATCATTTCTCGAATTCTAGATTCTCCCCAAGAAGGTATCCAAAGTACTTTTTTAATTTCTTTTAAAGTTTTAGATCTTAGTTCATTTTTATCTATATTTATAAACCATTGTGGAGTCGCTCGAAATATGATTGGACTTTTATGTCTCCAACAGTGTGGATATTGATGTAATATAATTTCTTTATTTAACAAACATTTTTTTTCTTTTAACAATTTTATAATTATTGGATTAGCATTAAATACATTTATATTATTCAGTTCTGGATGTATGTTATGAATATAATTTCCTTGAAAATCTACCAAATTAATTGTTTTTATACCATATCTTTGACTTATTAGATAATCATCTAAACCATGATCGGGAGCAGTATGAACAGCTCCTGTTCCAGAATCACAAGTTACATGTTTACCTAAAATAATAGGCAATAAAATGTCTTTAAGAAATGGATGTATAAATTTTACATTTTCTAAATTTTTACCTTCGATAGTATTTAATGTTTTCCAATGAGTTATGTTTAAAATATTAAATATATTATTTACTCGATTTTTTAATAAAATAAAATAAAATTTATTAGTTTCTATTAACTGATATAGAAAATCTGGATGGATAGAAATGGCTTGACTGGATGGAAGGGTCCATGGTGTAGTTGTCCAAACAGGAAGAATAAGTTCTTTATTATCAGATAAACGAGTTTTAAACAATTTTTCTAGCGCAGAATTTTGAGCACTTTTTAATGAAAATATAATTGATTCTGATTTTTTTGTATAATGTTCGACTTCTGCTTCAGACAAAGATGAACAGCATTGAAGGCACCATGAAACAGGTTTAAAGTCTTTGTATAAATATTTTTTTTCAATTATTTTAGATAATGTTCGGATTATATTTGCTTCATTTTTAAAATCCATGGTGAGATGAGCATTGTCCCAATCACCTATTATGCCCAGTCTGATAAAATCTTTTTTTTGTTTTTGCACTTGATAATTAGCATATTTTCTGCATTTTTCTAAAAATTCTTCATGCGATATTTTATCGTTAAAACCAATTTTTTCTTCAACTTTTTGTTCAATTGGTAATCCATGACAATCCCAAGATGGAATATAGGGTGCATCAAATCCTGACAAATTTTTTGATTTTATAATGATATCTTTTAGGATTTTATTTACCGCATGGCCGATATGTATATTTCCATTTGCATATGGAGGTCCATCATGAAGAAAAAATATTTTTTTTTCTATTTTTTTTTCTCGAATTAATTTGTATATATTTTTTTTATACCAATTTTTTAGTATTTCTGGCTCTTTTTTAGATAAATTTCCTCTCATGGAAAATGTGGTTTTAGGTAAATTCAAAGTGTTTTTATAATCATTCATTATTTTCTCATTTATGTTAAAATTTTTTGATTGATTTTAAAGTAGTTTTTAACTATTTCTACATCTTTTGAAATTTGATTTTTTAATTCATCTTTTGAGTGAAAAATAAATTCATTTCTTATTTTTTTATATATAAAAACTTCAATTTTTTCACCGTATAAATTAATGTTTTGATTAAATAAATGAACTTCAAGTAATCTTTTTTTATGAACGTAATTATTTTTATTTTTAATATTAGAAATTCCTAAAAATTTTTTATTAAAAAAACAGCGAATTTTTACTGCATAAACTCCATTAGTTATAGATAAGTTATTGTTTAATAAAATATTTGCTGTTGGGTAACCAATTGTTCGTCCTATAGCATTTCCGTGAATTACTTTACCAGATATGCTGAATGGATGACCTAAAAATGAATTAGACAATTCAATTTTATCTTCAGATAATAATTTTCTAATGTTAGTACTACTAATTTTGATATTATTTTGATAATATGTTTGAATTAGAATTACTTTAAAGTTATGTTTTTTTCCTAGTTTCTTTAAAAATTTTACATTTCCATTTCGCTGAAATCCAAATCTAAAATCATTACCAATAACTATAAATTTTATATGGAGTTTATTTATTAAAATTTTTATGATAAAATCTTTTGCACTTAAAGATGAAAAGTAATCATTAAATTTAATACATAAAATTTGATCAATTTTCCATAATGAAATATATTTTATTTTATCATGAAAGCTTGTAAGACGAGATGGAATATTTTCTTTTCTTAAAAATTCTAATGGTTGTGGTTCAAATAAAATAATAGTAGTTAATATTTTGTACTTTTCCCCTACTTTGCAAACATAAGACAATAGTTTTTGATGTCCTAAATGTATTCCATCAAAATTTCCAATACTGACAACAGAATTAGAATTAGTGTTTTTAAGATGATTAATTCCTCTTATAATCTTCATTTATTAAGTTAACCTGATTAAAATTTTTGAAAAATGATTGTTAATTTAAACATAAAGATTTATATTACTTTTGATTTTTTATAAAAATTTTTGTAAATTCTTTAAATTGTGCATAATTTATTTTTCATTTATATTATAATCAATTTTAATTAATTAATATTTTTTATATTTTACACTTTCTAAGTTAGGGGTAAAAATTGGCTAATATTAAATCTTCTAAAAAAGATTCTATAGCATCTGAAAAACGTCGTAAAAATAATGCTAGTCGACGCTCTATGATTCGCACTTTTGTAAAAAAAGTTCGAATTTCTATTTCTTCTGGTGATAAAAAAATAGCGGAAGAAGAATTTAAAAAAATGCAACCTATTGTTGACAAACATGTAGCAAAAGGCCTATTGCATAAAAATAAAGCTGCTCGATATAAATCTAATTTGTCTCTTAAAATTAAAAAAATGATCAGTGTATAAAAATGTTATTTCTTAATGTAGTATTGCTTCTTTTTTATAAAAATTAAGAAGCAATACCATTTATAATTTATCTAGTTAAATCATCAAAAAATCTTTTAACTCCATCAAAAAATCTTTTTGAACGAGGACTGTTTTTATCTCCTCGGAAACCTATAAAACTATTTTTTAGTTCTTGTAAAAGGTCTTTTTGCCTTGAATTAAGATTCACAGGTGTTTCGACCATAACTCGACATAAAAGATCACCTTGATTTCTATTTTGAACGGATTTTACTCCTCTTCCTCGGATACGAAATAATTTTCCAGATTGTGTTTCTGGTGGTATTTTTAGCTTAACTCGTCCATCTAATGTAGGAACTTCTATTTCTCCTCCTAGCGCAGCCATTGGAAAATTTATAGGAACTTCGCAATAAAGATTATTTTCTTTACGTTCAAATATATGATGTTTTTTAACTGAAATTTGAACGTAAAGATCTCCAGATGGCGCACTGTTAGATCCAGCTTCTCCTTCATTATTTATTCGAATACGATCATTGGTATCAATTCCAGGAGGTATTTTAACTGATAATAATTTGTTTGTTTTGATTCGTCCTTGCCCTCGACATGAAGTGCATGGATTTTTAATTATTAAACCTTTTCCATAACATATAGGACACGATTGTTGTACAGTAAAAAAACCTTTTCTGATTTGTATCTGACCTCTTCCATGACAGGTAGAGCAAGTTATTGGTTGAGTCCCTTCAAAAGATCCGCTGCCATAACATTTTTTACACTTTTTTAAAGTGGGGATTCGAATTTCTTTAACTGTTCCTTTCACAGCTTCTTCTAAAGACAATTCCATACTATAGCATAAATCAGCTCCTTTTTTAGCTCTTTGTTTTCTACTTCCTCCAAAAATGTCACCAAACACATCTCCAAAAATATCACTAAAATCCGAAGAGCTGGTAAAAGTACTATAGGTGTTATTTCCGGAATTATTATTTTCGAAAGCAGAATGACCATACTGATCATATGAAGCTCTTTTTTCTTGATTTATTAGAATTTCATACGCTTCTTTTACTTCTTTAAATTTATTTTCTGCATTTTTATCTCCCTGATTCCTATCAGGATGATATTTCATTGCAAGTTTTTTGTATGCTTTTTTAATATCACGCTCTTCAGCTGATTTTGAAACTCCTAAAATTTCGTAGTAATCTTTTTTTGACATTCTCACTCTTCCTGCTTTTAAAATAATTGCACGGGCGTAGATTAAGATTCTACGCCCGTGCTAGTTTAAAGGCGATTATAATATTATTATTTCCGCATATCTTTTGTAAAAGTCAATTATTTTTTAGGATCTTTAACTTCCTCGAATTCTGCATCTACAACATTTTCTTCTTGTTTGAAATCAGATTTATTTTTGTTTTTTAAATTATCTTCTGATTTTTTTTGATTAATTTCAGTTAGTTTAGAAGATACTTGTAAAAGAGTTTGTATATTTTTTTGAATTTCAGATTTATCTTCTCCTTTTAACGCTTTTTCTAATGCATCTAAAGCTAACTGAATTTCTATTTTATCTTTTTCTTCGATCAAATTTTTATTTTTATTTAATTGTTTTTTAGTGTTATGAACTAATTGATCGCCTTGGTTTCGTGTTTGAATTAATTCTTCAAATTTTCGATCTGATTCTAAATTAGCTTCAGCATCACTCACCATTTTTTTAATTTCTTCTTCATTTAGTCCAGAAGATGCTTTAATAGTGATTTTTTGTTCTTTTCCTGTTTTTTTATCTTTTGCGGATACGTGTAATATTCCATCAGAATCAATATCGAATGTCACTTCTATTTGAGCAGTTCCTCTAGGAGCAGGTTCAATACCATCCAGGTTAAATTGTCCTAAAGATTTATTATCTGAAGCTTTTTTTCTTTCCCCTTGAAGTATGTGTATAGTAACTGCTGACTGATTATCTTCTGCGGTCGAAAAAACCTGACTGTGTTTAGTGGGAATAGTTGTATTTTTGGTTATGAGTGAAGTCATAATACCTCCCATAGTTTCTATTCCTAGTGACAGTGGAGTTACATCAAGCAACAGTACATCTTTAACATCTCCAGCAAGAACCCCCCCTTGAACAGCAGCGCCTACTGCTACTGCTTCGTCTGGATTAACGTCCTTTCTGGGTTCTTTTCCAAAAAAGTTAGCTACTTTTGATTGAACCATAGGCATTCTTGTTTGCCCGCCTACTAAAATAACATCGTTAATATCTGAAATTGATAATCCTGCATCTTTTAATGCAACTTTTAAAGGCTCGATGGAACGAGTTATCAAATCTTCTACTAAGGATTCTAATTTTGATCGAGTAACTTTTATGTTAAGATGTTTAGGACCATTAGAATCTGCTGTAATGTAAGGAAGATTAACATCTGTTTGTTGTGCAGATGAAAGTTCTATTTTAGCTTTTTCAGATGATTCTTTTAATCGTTGCATAGCTAGTGAATCATTTCTTAAATCTATTCCTTGTTCTTTTTTAAATTCAGTAACTAAATAATTAATTAATCGACTGTCAAAGTCTTCTCCTCCAAGATGAGTATCACCATTAGTAGCTAGAACTTCAAACGTTTTTTCTTTGTCTACATCATCAATTTCTATTATAGAAATGTCAAAAGTTCCACCACCAAGATCATAAACAGCAATGGTTCTATTTCCTTGCCCTTTGTCTAAACCATAAGCAAGAGCAGCTGCTGTTGGTTCATTAATAATTCTTTTAACTTCAAGACCAGCAATTCTTCCAGCATCTTTAGTTGCTTGTCTTTGTGCGTCATTAAAATAAGCTGGTACTGTAATGACAGCTTCCTTAATAGTTTCTCCTAAGTAATCTTCAGCAGTTTTTTTCATTTTTTTTAAAACTTCAGCCGAAATTTGAGGAGGAGCCATTTTTTGTTTTTTTATATCAATCCATGCATCACCGTTTTCAGAGTTTACAATTTGGTAAGGCATAATTTTTATGTCACGCTGAACTTCATTGTCTTTGAATTTACGACCAATTAGTCTTTTTATAGCAAATAATGTATTTTTTGGATTAGTAATAGCTTGACGTTTAGCTGGTTGTCCAACCAAAACTTCTCCTTCTTGTGTGTATGCTATAATTGAAGGTGTTGTACGGTCACCTTCTGCGTTTTCTAGAACTCGAGGTTTATTGCCATCCATAATGGCAACACAAGAGTTGGTTGTTCCCAGATCAATACCAATAATTTTACTCATTTAAATTTCTCCTATTTTAATATCTTGATAAATTAGGGGGGGTTCAACTTTTATGCGGCCATTTTTTTGGCTTTTTATTTAGCTACATAGGATTGTATTGTAATTATCTACAATGTTGAATGATTATTAAATGGGGTCTCTTTTTTCAGTCATCAAGGGCTGAGTGCAAAAAAAATAAAATTTTTTACAAAAGAAAAGGTAATTAAAACGTTTTTTAATTCAAATAATTTTTTATAAATATCTTAATATTTTATTTGAAAATAATTTTTAAAAAAATTTTAATTATATTAAAATGTTATTTTTCTTAAAAAACATGTCTAAATTTTAGATAATAGTATATTTTAAATAATGTATTTTTTATAAATTTTAAAATTTATTAACTTTTTATATAAGTTCTTTTAAATAAAAAATTATTAATTTTAATGAATTAACTTTATTAATGGATTATAAATGTTTAAATATACAAAAGATCTAAACGAATATTTATCTTTTTTTTCTTATATTATTGTTTCTTTAGCATTTTGTTTTTTTATTTTATTTTTGAGTTGGTTTCTAGGAGGAAGGTCTTCATCAAGAAATAAAAATACGCCTTTTGAATCTGGAATTTCATCAGTTGGAGATACATATCTTAACTTTTCTGTAAAATTTTACTTAATTGTAATGTTTTTTGTAATCTTCGATGTTGAAGCATTATATTTATACGCGTGGTCTGTTAGCATTGTTGAATCAGGATGGATTGGTTTCATTGAAGCCTCTATGTTTATAATGTCTCTTTTATGCGCTTTGTTTTACTTATCTCGTGTGAAAGCTTTAGACTGACATTGTTAACACATTTTAATGTTAACCAAAGTTATAAAAATTTTTATTTTCGAAAAGAGAACTAAAAAATATGAATTATACCTTAACAAAAGTAGATCAAAAAAAAAATAATAAAAAATATCCGAAAAATAAAACTGTTTCTCTTGTAGATCCTATTAATCAACATATTAAAAATAATGTCTTTACAGGAAAATTAACTCAGTTATTGCATAAAATTGTAAATTGGGGTCGTAAAAATTCACTTTGGCCTTATAATTTTGGATTATCTTGTTGTTACGTAGAAATGGTAACTGCTTTTACTTCTATTCATGATGTTGCAAGATTTGGATCTGAGGTATTGAGAGCCTCTCCTAGACAAGCTGATGTGATGGTAATAGCTGGAACTCCTTTTATAAAAATGGCCCCAGTTATTCAAAGGTTATACGATCAAATGCTGGAGCCTAAGTGGGTTATTTCTATGGGTTCATGTGCTAATTCTGGAGGTATGTATGATATTTATTCTGTTGTTCAAGGAGTAGATAAATTTTTACCAGTAGATATTTATATTCCAGGATGTCCACCTAGGCCTGAATCATACATTCAAGCTTTAATATTGCTACAAAAGCTTATTAAAGAAGAAAGAAGACCATTGTCTTGGATTGTTGGAGAACAAGGAATATATCATAAGAAAATGCCATCAGAAAAAAATATAAAGAGAAAAAATAGAATTTCAGTTGTTAATCTTCCAATGTAAAATAAATCTTAATTATAAATAGAAAAATTTGTTAATTAATCATAGAAATGTTGAAATGACTTTTATATACCATGATCAATTTTTTAAATCTTTAAAATTAGGTATGCTGATCAATAAATGAGAAATATATGATTAAGTTAAAAAAAGAAGCAGACACTGTTACTAAAAAAAATCAAGATAAACATTTGAAAGATTTTGTAATTGAAAAATTGTTTTGTTTTTTTGGTGAACAAAACTTTACACTTCAATCGACTTGCACTGGTTTCCCAGTAGTATGGATTGATAAGATCTTATTATTAGAGGTTGGAAGATTTTTATACAATTTGTCTAAACCTTATAATGTTCTTTTTGATTTACATGGCGTTGATGAAAGAGTTCGTTTTTATCGAGACAATTTACCAAAAGCAGATTTTTCAGTATTTTATCATTTAATATCAACTGATCGTAATTCTGACATTATGATAAAAGTACCATTGTTAGAAAAAAATTTACATGTTTCGACTTTAGTTAATTTATTTCCAAATGCTAATTGGTACGAACGTGAAACTTGGGAAATGTTTGGGATTATATTTGATGAACATCCTAATTTAATACGAATCATCATGCCCAGTAACTGGAAAGGGCATCCATTAAGAAAAAATTATCTAGCTCGAGCAACTGAATATCAGCCTTTTTTTTTAGATGAAAAAAAAGAAGATATAGAAATGAACGCATTAAAGTTTAAACCTGAGTTATGGGGCATGAAACGTCATAGTGAAAATGTTGATTTCATGTTTTTAAATTTAGGTCCCAATCATCCTTCAGCTCATGGTGCTTTTAGAATTATACTTCAATTAGACGGTGAAAATATTGTCGATTGTGTTCCTGACATTGGATATCATCATCGAGGCGCTGAAAAAATGGCAGAACGTCAATCATGGCACAGTTATATTCCTTATACTGATCGTATTGAATATCTCGGTGGTTGCGTTAATGAAATGCCTTATATATTGGCAGTTGAAAAATTAGCTAAAATTTCTGTTCCAGAAAAAGTAGAAGTGATTCGAGTTATGCTTTCAGAACTTTTTCGAATAAATAGTCATTTGCTATATATTTCTACTTTTATTCAAGATATTGGTTGTATGACACCGGTGTTTTTTGCTTTTACTGATCGTCAAAAAATTTACGATTTAATTGAATCTATTACTGGTGCTCGAATGCATCCTGCTTGGTTTCGAATCGGAGGTTTGGCTCATGATTTACCAAAAAATTGGAATTTTTTGTTAGAAGAATTTTTAAATTGGATGCCGAATAGATTAAAATATTACATAAAATTATCTTTAAAGAATAGTATTTTGATTGGAAGATCCAAAGGTGTTGCTCAATACGATAGAAAAGAAGCATTGCGATGGGGAATTACAGGAGCTGGTCTTCGGGCAACTGGTCTTGATTTTGATGTAAGAAAATGGAGACCTTATTCTGGATATGAAAATTATGATTTTGAAGTTCCAACTGGAACTGGAATAAGCGATTGTTACTCAAGAGTGATGATAAAAGTTGAAGAAATTTATCAAAGTCTTAAAATTTTACATCAGTGTCTTAAAAATATGCCATCGGGTCCTTTTAAAGCTGATCATCCATTGACTACTCCTCCTCCAAAAGAATGCGTTTTACAAGATATTGAAACTATGATTACGCATTTTTTGCAAGTTTCTTGGGGTCCAGTTATGCCTGTTAATGAAAGTTTTCAAATGATTGAAGCTACTAAAGGAATCAATAGTTATTACTTAATTAGCGACGGTGGGACAATGAGCTATCGCACAAGAATACGAACCCCTAGTTTTCCTCATTTACAACAAATACCTGCTGTGATCAGAGGCAGTTCAATATCAGATTTAATTGTATACTTAGGTAGTATTGACTTTGTTATGTCAGACGTGGATAGATAAATATGTTCCAAAAAAAAATCAAAGAAATTTGTACAAAATTTCAATTAACTGATACAGAGATAGTAGAAATAGAAAATCAAAAAAAATACTATGAACACCCTCGAGCAATTGCAATAGAAGCGTTAAAAATCGTTCAAAAAAAACGAGGATGGATTTCTGATCCAGTAATTTACGCTATTTCAAAAATCATTAATATTAATCCAAGCGAACTAGACGGAATAGCAACTTTTTATAGTCAAATTTTTAGGAAACCTGTTGGACGAAATGTTATTCGTTATTGTGATAGCTCAGTATGTTATGTAAATGGATATAAATTAATAAAAATAGCTTTAGAAAAATGCTTAAAGATTAAAATAGGTCAGACAACTAAGGATTATAAATTTACTTTACTTCCCGTTTGTTGTTTAGGAAATTGTGATCAAGGACCTACTATGATGATAAATGAAAAAACGTATTCTAAATTAACTCCAGAATCAATACCTTATTTGCTGGAATTGTATAAATGAATAAAAAATTAAGAACAAATGAAACTCACCCTTTAACCTGGTGGCTAGAAGAAAGTAAAGAAAAGACTATTTGGATTCAAGAATACCTTAATAAAAATGGATATTTAGCTTTTCAAAAAGTGTTAAAGAATATGATTCCATCTGATGTTATTAAAATAATCAAGGAATCAGGTTTAAAAGGAAGAGGAGGAGCTGGCTTTTCTACTGGTTTAAAATGGAGTTTAATGTTTGAAAATAGTAAAAATTTTAAAATTTGTTATTTAATTTGTAATGCAGATGAAATGGAGCCTGGTACTTATAAAGATAAATTACTGATGGAAAAAATTCCTCATCAATTAATTGAAGGAATTTTGATAAGTGCTTTTGCTATGAACATTTCTCGTGGATATATTTTCTTAAGAGGTGAGTACATTCAAGCTGATCAAATTTTAAAAAAATCGATAAAAGAAGCTAAGCATTATGGATATCTTGGTTCTAATATTTTGGGAAGTGCTTTCAATTTTGAATTAATATTACATACTGGAGCTGGTCGTTATATTTGTGGAGAAGAAACGGCTCTAATTAATTCTCTAGAAGGTCGAAGAGCTAATCCTAGATCTAAACCTCCATTTCCATCAACATTTGGTTTATGGGGGAAGCCTACTTGTGTAAATAATGTTGAAACATTATCGAATGTACCAGCTATTTTATTGAATGGAGTGAATTGGTATAAACAATTATCTAAAAATTATGATGCTGGTACAAAATTAATGGGTTTTTCTGGTAAAGTAAACAAACCTGGACTGTGGGAGTTACCTTTTGGTACAAGTGCGCGTGAAGTTTTAGAAAAATATGCCGGTGGCATGCAGTCAGGTTTATCTATAAAAGCTTGGCAACCAGGTGGCGCAGGTACAGATTTTATGACAAAAGAACAATTAGATTTGCCTATGGATTTTACTAGTTTTATAAAAATAGGGAGTCGATTAGGAACCGCTCTTGCTATGGCTGTCGATAGCAAAACTAGTATGATCTCACTTGTTTATAATTTAGAAAAATTTTTTGCTCGTGAATCATGCGGATTGTGTACTCCATGTCGAGATGGACTACCATGGATTTTGAAAATATTAAAATCGCTAAAAAGAAATGAAGGAGCAAAAAATGACATCCCTCTTTTAGAGGATTTATGTGTTCATTTGGGACCAGGAAAAACATTTTGTGCACACGCACCTGGAGCAATAGCTCCATTAAAAAGCGCTTTAAAACATTTCAGATCTGAATTCGAATCTGGAGTTAATATTCAAAAAATAGATCATGAAAAAAAAGTCACGGGCATTCAAAGTAATAATAAAAATTAGCGTTTTTAAAATTATAGATAACGTTCATTTACATCAATTTTTAAATACAATTATTTTAATAAGATCCTTTTTGGAACTGTTTGATTATGGCTAGAATTTACGTAGATAGCAAAGTATACCATGTTAATGAATCAGATAATTTATTACAAGCTTGTTTGTCAGTAGGATTAAATATTCCTTATTTTTGCTGGCACCCTTTGTTGGGCAGTTTAGGAGCATGCAGGCAATGCGCTGTTACTCAATACAATAATGTTGAGGATCAACAAGGTCGATTAATTATGTCTTGCATGACTCCAGTAACGGATGGAAGTATAATTTCGATTCATAGTAACGAGTCTAAATTATTTCGACGCTCTATTATTGAGCTCATGATGACAAATCATCCACATGATTGCCCTATATGTGAAGAAGGCGGGCATTGCCATCTTCAAGATATGACCGTTATGACGCAGCATACAAAACGGAATTATAGATTTAAAAAAAGAATACATAAAAGTCAATATCTAGGTTCTTTTATTAAACATGAAATGAATCGTTGCATCAGCTGTTATCGATGCGTTAGATATTATAAAGATTACTCAGATGGTACAGATTTTGATGTTTATGGAACTAGTAATAATATTTATTTTGGAAGGTTAGAAGACGGCTCTTTAGAGAGCGAGCATTCAGGAAATTTAATTGAAATATGCCCTACTGGAGTTTTTACTGATAAAACCCATTCTGAAAGATACAATAGAAAATGGGACATGCAATATGCACCGAGCGTATGTCAAAATTGTAGTGTTGGTTGCAATTTAAGCATTGGAGAGCGTTATGGTGAAATTAGAAAAGTCGAAAATAGATATCATAAAAATATAAATCATTATTTAATTTGTGATCTTGGTCGATTCGGATATTCTCATACTAATTTAAATATTCGTCCTACTAATCCATTTAAAAAAATTAAAAACCAACTAATCTTACTTAAAATGAATGAAGCGATTGAACTTGGTTCAAATTTTTTTAAAATTCATAAACGTGTTATTGGGATTGGATCTACTAGGTCTAGTATAGAAAATAATTTTTCTTTGCAAGAATTAGTAGGAGAAAATAATTTTTCTAATGGAATGCTTAATAAAGAAAAAAAATGTGTTAAATTAATTTTAGATGCTATTCAATACAGCGGATTATATATTCCGTCTCTTAAAGAAATTGAAAGTTATGATGCAATACTGGTGATTGGTGAAGATTTAACGGAAACATCTGCTCGTATTGCGTTAGCAGTTCGTCAAGCAGTTAAAAGTAAAGCTCAAAATATAGCGGAAGATAAAGGAATACCTAAATGGCATTCTGTTCCCATTTCAAACATTTGTGAACATTTTCGAAATTCTTTGTATCTTTTAAATACTCATGAAACTAAACTAGATAATATTGCTACATGGTGTTATTTTGCTCCAGTTCATGAACAAGTGCGACTGGCATGTGCTATTGCTCATGAATTAGATAAAAAATTACCGAGTGTATTAAATTTAGAAAATTCTTTAAAAATCAAAGCTGTTGAAATTGCTAAAAAATTAATGATTTCAAAAAAATCATTAATAATTTCAGGATCACATTCTTTTAGCTCTTCTATTATAAAAGCATCTATTAATATTGCTATAGCAATTAAAAAAAATCATATAAATCATGTTGGTTTAACTTTATTAACTTCATCTTCTAACGCTTTAGGAGCAGAGTTAATTGGTGGAATGTCTATAGAATCTGCACTAGAAAAATTTAAAAAAAGAGAAGCAGATGGAATAATTATTATGGAAAACGATATATATCGTTCTTTACCAAAGAATTTATGTGATAATCTTTTTAAATATAAAAATGATATTCTATCTATAGATAGTCAATGTACTGAGACATATAAGAAGTCTAGTTTATTTTTTTCAGCTACTAGTTTTGTGGAAAGCTCAGGAACTTTAATAAATTTTGAAGGAAGAGCACAGCGTTTTTTTCAAGTTTATAATCCTTCTTTTTATGATGATCAAAACTGTCTTTTAGACAGTTGGAAATGGCTACATGCTCTAAAATGCAAAATTAATAATTCTTCCATTAATTGGGTTAAACTAGATGACGTAATTAGTGCTTATTCTAAAAAATATCCAATTTTAAAAAAGATAAAAGAAGAAAAATCAGATTCTTTTTTAAGAATTAATGGTCAAAAAATATCTAGATCTCCTAATAGATTAAGCGGGAGAACAGCTTCATATGCCAATATTAGTGTTCATGAACCTTGTCAACCTGAAGATATAAATACTATGTTTTCTTTTTCTATGGAAGGTTACAGCCAACCTAATAAATCTATAAAACATATTCCTTTTACTTGGTTTCCTGAATGGAATTCTCCTCAATCATTAAATAAATTTCAAAAAGAAGTTGGAAGAGATCTAATTTCAGGAGATTCCGGAGTGCATTTATTTAAAAAAAATAATCTGCATGAGAAAAATACTTACTATCATATAATTCCAAAAAATTTTATATTAAAAAAATATTGGTATATAATTCCATATTACCATCTTTTTGGTAATGAAGAAATGACTCAATATTCATCTATTATAAGAGAAAATTCATCTTTAAAATACGCATTAATAAGTAACAAAGATAGAATAAAATTAGGTTTAAAAAGAGATTCTATAGTACATTTTAATTGCTTGAACAAAGATTATTTTTTATCTGTTTGTTTTTCTAAAAATCTAGACGAAAACCAAATAGGTCTTCCTATTGGTCGAAAAGGCTTTCCTTTAATTCTTGCTGGTAAAGAGATTAAATTTTTAAAGGAATATGTAAAATGATTGTTTCTAAAATAAATGAATGTGTAACAGAATTTCATTTTATTAAAACCATATTTATTTTGTTTTTTATTATATTTTTTAGTGCCATCTTAAGTGTAATTGAGCGAAGATTGTTGGCTTTTTTTCAAAATAGACATGGTCCCAATCGAGTTGGTTATTTTGGCAGTTTACAGATATGTGCTGATATGATTAAAATTTTATTTAAAGAAGATTGGGTTCCCTCATTTAGTAAAAAATTTATTTTTGTTTTATCTCCTATTATTGCGTTTATTTCTCTTTTATTTGTAATACCCACTGTTCCTTTTACATCTAAATTTTATATCATTAATTTAAATATAGGGGTATTATTTTTTTTAATGATGGCTGGATTGTCTGTTTATTCTGTCTTATTCGCTGGTTGGTCAAGTAATAATAAATATGCTTTGTTAGGAGCTATTCGAGCTGTTGCTCAAACATTAAGCTATGAAGTATTTTTAGGTTTATCAATTATGGGGGCAGTAGCTAAATCCGGATCGTTTAATATAATAGATATTGTTAACAATCAAAAAGAAATATGGAATATATTTCCTCAATTTTTTGGATTTTTAACATTTTTTATAGCTGGTTTAGCCATTTGTCACAGACATCCTTTTGATCAACCTGAATCTGAGCAGGAATTAGCAGATGGTTATCACATTGAGTATTCCGGTATGAAATTTGGATTTTTTTTTATTGGAGAATACATTTCTATTATCACTGTTTCATTTTTAATTACTTCAATTTTTCTTGGTGGATGGTTAGGCCCTTGGTTGCCTGGGTTTATTTGGTTTAGTATAAAAGCAATATTATGTATTTTTATTTTTATTTTAATTCGAGCATCTCTTCCTAGACCAAAATACAATCAGATGCTATCGTTTGGATGGAAAGTATGTTTGCCGTTGACATTATTAAACTTGCTTTTAACTGCTTTTTTTTTACTACTATCAAAAGCCTAAGGAATATTATTTATGATCATAAAAGAGATAATAATTGGTTTTTGTACTCAAATCAGAAGCATGTGGATGGTTTTTTTAAATATATTTTATAAATCTGAAACTAAAATGTATCCAGAAGAAAAAGTTCATGTATCTTCTCGCTATAGAGGTCGAATTATATTAACTAAAAACGTAAATGGAGATGAGCGCTGTGTAGCTTGTAATTTATGCGCAGCAGTCTGCCCTGTTGATTGTATTGCATTACAAAAATCTGAAAGTAAAAATGGTCGTTGGTATCCAGAATTTTTTAGAATTAATTTTTCTCGTTGTATTTTTTGCGGTTTATGCGAAGAAGCATGCCCAACGGCTGCAATTCAATTAACATCTGATTTTGAGTTATCAGAATTTAAAAGAGAAGATTTGATTTATGAAAAAGAAGATTTGTTAATTTCTGGTCCAGGAAAATATCCTGATTATGATTTTTACAACCATTCTGGAGTTGTAATTCAAAATAAAAAAGAGTCAATTTATTTAGATGCTAAAAATAAACCTATTGACGTTAAGGACTTGTTACCATAAGGAGTTTTTATGGAATTTTGTTTTTACACATTCGGAATTTTGTCGATAATTTCCACTATTTTTGTAGTTTTTCAAAAAAATATAGTACCTGCATTGGTGTATTTAATTATTTCATTTTTGTCAATATCAGCAGTTTTTTTTACGATTGGTGCTTTTTTTGCTGGAGCGCTTCAAATTATTATTTATGCTGGAGCTATTATGGTTTTATTTGTTTTCTTTATTATGATGCTTAATCTTAGTGATAAAGATGCATCAAAAGAAAAAAAATATTTAAACTCTACGTTTTGGATTGGTCCAAGCATTTTGTCAATAATCTTGCTTTGTTCAATGACATACGCATTATCTTTTTTCCAAAATAAAAATATAGATGCGTGTTTAATTACTGCAAAATCAGTTGGAAAAAATTTGTTTGGTCCTTATGCGCTTTTAGTTGAGCTTTTTTCTATGCTTTTATTATCATCTTTAATCGTAGTGTTTCACATTGGAAAAAAATAAATTTTTAAAAAATTTTTTAGTACATAGTCATGTTAAAAAGGGTAATAAATGATTTCTCTATTTCATGGTTTATTTTTATCATTAATACTTTTTCTGATAGGTTTAACGTCTTTCATATTAAGACGTAACATATTGTTTATATTGATTAGTTTAGAAATAATGATGAATGCTGTTGGTTTATCTTTTATAGTTGTTGGTAGTTACTGGAAAGAAGCAGATGGTCAAATAATGTATATATTTACTATTACTCTTGCAGCAGCAGAAGCGAGTATAGCTCTGGCTTTATTAATTCAATTTTATAAACGTTATAAAAAATTAAATATTGATAATTTAAGAGAGATGAATGGATGAACATTATTTTTCTTTTAGTATTATCTCCATTAATTAGTTTTTTGTTTTTATCTTTTAAAAACAATATAATATCCAAAAAAAACACATCAATTGTGGGCTGCGTCTCTATTTTTATTTCACTAATAATCACTATTTTTTATTGTTTTCAATCTATATGCAATCCTAATCAGATATCTATACAGAAATTATGGAATTTAGTATCTATAGATAATATAAATATTAGTGTTGGTTTTATCATAGATGATTTATCTTTAATAATGTTGAGTTTAATTACAGGTGTTGGATTTTTTATACACATCTTTTCTATTTGGTATATGAGACATAAAGATGGCTATTCTCGATTTTTTGCGTGTACGAATTTATTTATAGCAAGTATGTTAGTTCTTGTTCTTTCAGATAATTTTTTATTAATGTATGTCGGATGGGAAGGAATTAGCATATGTTCTTATCTATTAATCAACTTTTATTACGACGAAATTAAAAATAACAATTGCGCATTTAAGGCTTTTGTTTTAACTCGTATTTCTGATATATTTTTGATGATTTCATTTTTTTTAATATACCAAAAATATGGGACTTTTAATTTCCAAGAAATTCATGCTTTTACAAACATTGTAAATATAAAAAATTTTTATGATTTAAATTTATTAACTTTACTTTTGTTTATAGGGGTAATTGGTAAATCAGCTCAGTTTCCTTTACAAAGTTGGCTTTCTGATGCCATGGTTGGCCCAACTCCAATATCAGCGCTTATACATGCAGCAACTATGGTTATTGCAGGTGTTTATTTAATAGAAAGAACTTATTTTTTATTTTTACTAACTCCGGATGTGCTATATTTAATAAGTGTAATTGGGACATTAACAATATTGATTTCTAGTTTGTCTGCTTTAGTTCAATCAGATGTGAAGCGTATTTTAGCATATTCCACTATGAGTCAGATTGGTTATATGTTTTTGGCACTAGGAGTAGAAGCTTGGATTCCTGCAATTATGCACTTAATTACACATGCGATTTTTAAAGCTCTTTTGTTTTTATCTGCCGGTTCTTTAATTTCATCTTGTCACGGTGAAAAAAATATCTTTAAGATGGGTGGTTTACGTAAAAAGTTACCTTTTCTATATGTTAACTTTTTAGTAGGCGGAGGGTCTTTAATCTCTTTCCCTTTAATTACATCAGGTTTTTACAGTAAAGGTAGTATTTTATTTAGCGTTTTTAAAAGCGGTCATATCAATCTTTTTTTAATAGGTTTATTTTGTTCTTTTTTAACAGTTATATATACATTAAGAATGATTTTTTTAATCTTTCATGGTAAAAGAAATATTCAAGATCCGATTACTTTTAAAGCATTAACACATCATTTACCCATGTGTATTTTTTTATTTTTTTCCACTGCGATTGGATTTTTTTTACTTCCTTCTTTGTCCTCTATTTTCCCAGTATCAAAATTTTTAATGAATGGAAAACTTGCATTTGAAATAATGTCTAGTTTGTTAACTATTTTAGGAGTATTTATTTCTTATCACTTATGGGTTCAAAAACCTTACTGGAGTAAAAAAATAATTAATTTGAAATTAATTAAAAAAATATCTTTTTTTTGGATGAAAGGATGGGGTTTTGATTATTTTTATAATTTGTTTTTTGTGAATTTTTATTTAAAATGTTCTAAATTATTATATCATGATCCTTTAAATTTAGTTGTTGATTACAATAAAAAAATAACACAATTAATCAATTATTATTTATTAAAGTTAATTAATGGCTATGTCCGATGGTATGCGGCATCGATGGTTTTGGGTATTAATTTAATTTTTGTATTAATTTTGTTTTTTTATTAGTTGTTATAGATAATTTTGTATACCAATCAACTATTAATTATTTATTTAAAACGTATTAAATAATAGGAACAAACCTGTAATGTTGCTTTCTCTATTAATTATCATTCCATTTTTAAGTGGAGTTTTTTCTTTTTTTTCTTATAGATTTGGAGCTAATATACCTCGTTGGATATCTTTAATAGGAGTTGGATCAACTTTATTAATCATATTAAAAATGTGTTTAAAAAATAGAATTTTTCAAGCACAAAAATATCCTTTTTGGAATGATCAATTAATTATTCCTTGGATACCAAGATTCGGAATTGATTTTAATATTGCAATCGATGGTTTTTCTCTGGTTATGCTTGTTTTTTCTTTGTTTTTAGGATTTGTATCTATTTTATGCGCATGGAATGAAATCAAAAGAAATGAAGGTTTGTTTTATTTAAATCTCATGTTTCTTTTAACTGGTGCCGTTGGTGTTTTTATTGCTATTGATTTATTTTTATTTTTTTTCTTTTGGGAAATGATGCTAATTCCTACTTATTTTTTAATTATGCTATGGGGGAAAAAAAAAGATAATAAAAAAAATCATATTTATTCTGCTAATAAGTTTTTTTTATATTCTCAATTATCTGGTTTAATAATGTTAATTTCTATTTTAGGATTAGTTTTTTTGAATTATCAAAATACTAATATTTTAACTTTTAATTATAATTTCTTGTTAAATC
Source organism: Buchnera aphidicola (Muscaphis stroyani) (assembly GCF_005080865.1). Taxonomy (NCBI): domain Bacteria; kingdom Pseudomonadati; phylum Pseudomonadota; class Gammaproteobacteria; order Enterobacterales; family Erwiniaceae; genus Buchnera; species Buchnera aphidicola. The sequence continues at coordinate 170,458 of NZ_CP034861.1, forward strand.
AAACAATAGATGAAAAAACAGAGTATATTTTAATGTTAGGATTTTTTTTAGCATTCGCTATAAAAATGCCAATAGTTCCTTTTCATGGATGGTTACCAGATGCTCATTCTGCATCTCCAGTATGCGGATCAGTAGATTTAGCTGGTATTTTGTTAAAAACAGCTCCTTATTCTCTATTGCGTTATAATTTCACACTTTTTCCAAATTCTACATCTCATTTTGTTCCAGTAGCAATGTTTTTAGGGATTTTTAGTCTTTTTTATGGAGCTTGGCTTGCATTTTCTCAAACAAATATAAAACGTTTTATAGCTTATTCATCTATTTCTCATATGGGATTAACTTTAATTGCTATTTACAGTGCTAACAAAATTGCTCTTGGAGGAGCAGTGATTCAAATGCTTTCTAACAGTGTATCTGCTTCTGCTCTTTGTATTTTATCTGGTCAATTGTATAATAGATTAGAAACGCAAGATATGAGAAAAATGAGAGGTTTATGGACATATATGTATTGGATTCCAGGATTTATTTTGTTTTTTTCTTTATCAAATTTAGGAATACCTGGAACAGGAAATTTTATTGGTGAATTTTTAATTTTGTTTGGTGTGTTTCAATCATTTCCTGAAATATCAGTTTTGTCAACTTTAGTAATTATTTTTTCATCCATTTATTCATTAAAAATGATTCAAACAATTTGTTATGGTCAGTCGCAGAGAAAATTTTCGATGTTTTTTTTGAGTAAATACGAATTTTTTATAATTTTATTATTAGTTTTAATTTTAATTTTTTTTGGTATTAATTCAAATCAAATTTTAGAAATTTCATGTTTTTCTATAAATAATCTTTATAAAAAATTTACAGAATCTGTTTTAACGATGAGGTTGTAATTAGTAATGATAATGAATTTACAACAATTAACAGCATTTCTGCCTTTTTTGATTTTGATTCTGATGATAATGACAGTAATGTTGTCGATTTGTTATAATCGAAACCATACTTTAATTGCTTTATTAAGCATATCAGGTTTAATATTTTCATTTTTTTCGCTGTATTTTATGATGCTAATTGTTCCTATAGATATTTCTAATTTATTTCACATTGATAAATACTCTATTTTTTATGTTGGGATGATTATAATATCCAGTGTTTTTACTTGTATTTTTGCATATCCTTGGTTAACAAAATATTCGTTTAATAAAGAAGAGTTTTATTTATTAGTACTACTTGCTACTTTAGGATCAATAGGTTTAATTATTTCAAATCATATGGCATCAATGTTTGTAAACATGGAACTTATGTTTTTCCCATTTTTTGGATTAATTGCTTATTCTAACTATCAAAAATATTCTTTAGAAGCATCGTTCAAGTACATTATTTTATCCAGTGTTTCGTCTGTTTTTTTACTGCTTGGTATTTCATGGATTTATGCTATTTCTTCTGATCTAAATTTTTATTCTATAAATAGAATTTTAATGTTTTTATCAAATGATAATGAACAGTTAGTGATTTTATTTGGTGCCTTTATGGTATTATCAGCCCTCTGTTTTAAGCTATCTATCGTACCGTTTCATATATGGACAGCTGATATTTATCAAGGTACTCCTGTATCAGTTTTAGTTTTTTTTTCTAGTGTAGGAAAAATTTCAGTTTTTATTGCGCTTCTTCATTTTTTGTATTTTTTACCTATCCAAATTTACAATAAAATATATTTTATATTATTATTAATGACTTTTTTATCTATTTTATTTGGAAATATAATGTCTCTTTTCCAAAATAATATTAAAAGATTATTTGGATATTTATCAATATCTCAATTAGGGTATGTGTTTATAGTAGCATTGGCATTTCGAAACAATTATTTGTTCTCTTTAGAAACGTTAGGAATTTATTTATTTAGTTATTTATTAAGTAATATATCTTTTTTTGGTATTGTAAATATAATTTCTAGTTTAAATAAAAAAAATGATACTGATTTTATTTCTTCATATCAAGGGTTATTTTGGACTCAACCATTTTTATCAGTAATGATGACAATTTCGCTGCTTTCTTTAGCGGGAATTCCTATGACTCTTGGCTTTATCGGTAAATTTTATATATTTTTAATTATTATTCAAGAAAATTTATGGTTTTTAGGAGGGTCTTTTATAATTGGAACTATGTTAAGTCTTTATTGTTACTTAAGAGTAATTATTAATTTGTACATGAATCCATTAAATCTATCTGAAAAAAATAAAGATTTATTTGATTCGAAATTACATTATCCTTCTAAAATAGTTGTTTCTTTTTGTTCAATAACGTTGCTAATATTAGGTTTATATCCAACTTCATTAATCAATTCAGTGAGAGTATTTTTGTATTTTTGATTTTTATAGTATTTATGTTCATTTAAACAATAATTTAGATATTAAAAAATTAATAAAAAATAAAAATAGGTAAACAAAATATGAATAATAATGGTTATTCCTTGTCTATGTGGCTAAAATATTTAGAAAAATTAAAAAAAAAATTGTATTTGATCTTTCTGATTTAAAATTAGTTGCTAAAAGATTAGATTTATTAAATTTAAGATCTTTTGTGTTTACTGTAGGAGGTACTAATGGAAAAGGAACCACTTGTGCAATGCTAGAAAATTTACTTTTAAATGCAGGTTATACAGTAGGATTATATACCTCACCTCATCTTTTGAATTTTTTAGAACGCGTAAAGATTAATGGTTGTTTTGTAAGTGAAGAAGAGCATGTTTCTTCTTTTATATCTGTAGAATCAGCTCGACGTACAGTATTATTAACTTATTTTGAATTTATAACACTTTCAGCTTTTCTGATATTTCAAAAAAAAAAATTAGACGTAATCATATTAGAGGTTGGATTAGGTGGTAGATTGGATGCCACTAACATTGTAGATTCAAATCTTTCTATAATTACAAATATAGCAATAGAGCATACTGATGTTTTGGGAAAAGATCGTTCAAGTATTGCATGTGAAAAGTCTGGAATTTTTAGAAAAGAAAAAATTTCTGTAATAGGAGAAAACAATCTACCTGATTCTATTTATGAAATGGCAGAGAAGAAACAAGCAATATTAAAAATAATTAATTTAGATTGGTTTTGGAAAAAAACATCTAATTCTTGGAATTTTATTCATCCATACATTAAATTATTTTGTTTACCATTAACTCAAATACCATTATGCAATGCATCTGTAGCTTTAGCATCTTTCTTTTATGCTGGATTTAGAATTAATGAAACTCTTTTAAGGAACTCTATTGATAAAGTTTTATTACCTGGTAGATTTCAAAAAATTTCTTGTTCTCCTCAAATCATTATTGATGTTGCTCATAATCCAAGTGCTTCTCTGTATCTTTCTAAAAAAATAAATCAATTAAAAATACAAGGTAAATTATATGCAATATTAGGAATGTTAAATGATAAAGATATTTTGGGTATTATTAATCCGTTGAAAAGAAAAGTTGATTTTTGGTATGCTGCTCCTTTGAAACACATGCGTACTGCTAATATAAAAAAATTAAAAAAATTTTTACCCATTCATAAAACTATTTTTTTAAATAGTATTCACGAGTCTTGGAAAACTGTTCAGAAAATTGTTAATAAGAAAGATATAATTTTAGTTTTTGGCTCTTTCTTTACAGTTTCAGAATTTATTCTTGCTAAAAGTTTAGAAAATTAAATAAAAATTAAACGAATGATATTATTCATGGCATTAAAAAATATTTTTTGGAATTTTTTATGTTGTTAGTTGATTATATTATTATATTAATTATTTTTTTCTCTTTTTTTTTTGGTTTATTGCGCGGATTTCATCGTGAATTAAATTCTGCTATTTTTTGGTGTTTTAATTTTTACTTTTTTGATAATTATTATTATTTTTTATTTTTTTATTCGCATATTTTTAAAAAAAATTGTTTAGAAAATGATATTTTAATAGCAACTTTAATCATTATTTTTTTTTTGCAATTAAAAAATTTTTTAATTTTCTTTTAAAAATTTTTATTTTAAAAATTAAATTGTCTCGTTTTAATTTGATCTTAGGAGGAGGTATTGGAATTTTACGTGGCTTATTTTTATCATATCTTTTCTTAATTATATTTTCCTATTTTAATTATAAAAAATATACTTTTTATATAAAAAACTCTATTTTTTTTTCTACTTTTTTACATTTAATAAATTATTGGATAGATTGTTCTTAATTTTTATAGCAAGTACTTTCTTTAAAGTAATTAAAAAACTAAGCACATTCTATATTAGAATTTACACTAGTAATAGTGTGCTTAGAATGAAAATTGAAATAAACATTCTTTTTTTCATTTAATGCTCAAACATAGCGGAAATAGATTCTTCATTGCTTATTCTTCTAATTGCTTCTGCAAGCATTCCTGATAGAGTAAGAGTTCGTACATTTGAAAGAGATTCAATTTTTTCTGATAATGGAATAGTATCACATACTACTACTTCATCAATAACTGAATTTTTCAAATTTATTGGTGCTTTTCCAGAAAAAATAGGATGAGTGGCATAAGCAAATACTCTTTTAGCTCCTCTTTCTTTAAGAGCTTCAGCGGCTTTGCAAAGGGTACCTCCTGTATCTATCATATCATCAACTAAAATGCAATCACGATTAGCTACATCACCAATAATATTCATAATTTGAGAAACATTAGCACGAGGTCTTCTTTTGTCAATAATAGCCATGTCAGTATCGTATAAAAGTTTAGCAATAGCTCTTGCTCTAACTACTCCCCCTATATCTGGAGATACAACAATGGGATTTTTTAGTTCTCTTTGAAGCATATCTTCTAAAAGAATTAAACTTCCGAATACGTTGTCAACGGGAACATCAAAAAAACCTTGAATTTGTTCTGCGTGAAGATCTACTGTTAACACTCGATCTACTCCAATACTAGACAAAAAATCAGCAACTACTTTAGCAGTTATAGGCACTCGTGAAGATCTAACTCTTCGATCTTGACGCGCGTATCCAAAGTACGGTATCACTGCAGTAATTCTTCCAGCAGATGCTCTTCTTAATGCATCAACCATAACAACAAGTTCCATAATGTTATCGTTTGTTGGAAAACATGTGGATTGAATAATAAAAACATCACTTCCTCGAACATTTTCATTAATTTGAACACTAACTTCACCATCACTAAAGCGACCTACAGCTGCACTTCCTAAACTAATATACAACCTATTAGCAATAAACTTTGCTAATTTTGGAATAGAGTTTCCAGCAAATAATTTCATATCTGTCATAAAAAACCTTATTTTTTATTTTTACACCTTGATTCAAAAAATTTAATTTTTGTTATTAGTATAATACTAAATTTTTTTTTGATTTACATCTCTCGTAAAGATATTATTTTATTTTTAAGAAATTGATGATCTGGCGAGATATCGATGCTTTTTGCTATAAATCCTTTCATATTTTTTGGTATTAAAGATAAAATTTTTTGTGCAGATTTTTTATTATTGAATTGAGAAAAAACACAAGATCCTGTTCCGGTAAGGCGTGATGGTGCGTATTGAGAAAGCATTTCAATTAAATTTTTAATCTTGATGAATTTTTTTTTAATTATGTGTTCAAAATCATTACTAAATGAACTTTTTAACAACATTTTAATAGGTTTTTTTTTTTATTCTTAATAGTGGATTTGAAAAAATATTTCTTGTTAAGATTGGAATATTAGGATATACAACTAGATACCATTTTTTTTGGCTTTTAATTGGATACAATACATCACCTATTCCTTCAGCAAGTGCTGTATGTCCCATAATAAAAAAGGGAATATCTGCTCCAACTTTCACTCCTAATGAAGATAATTCTTTCAATGTCAATTGTACATTCCATAATTTGTTTAAGACGATAAGTGTTGTTGCTGCATTAGAAGATCCTCCTCCTAATCCACTACCTATTGGTAATCTTTTTTTCAAAAAAATTTTAACTCCGTAATTTAAAGCATGTTTTTTTTTTAAAATAAGAGCTTGTTTTTTTAATAACGCAGCAGCTCTAAAAATGATATTATCAACATTTAAAAATATTTTTTTTTCATTAAAAATCTGAATAAAACCTGTTTGATTAGGTATAATTTTTAATGTATCTCCATAATCAAGTAATTGAAGAAAAGTTTGTATGTAATGGTATCCATCTGAACGAATGCCTGTTACGTAGAGAAACAAATTAATTTTTGCAGGAGAAAACCATGTAGTATTTATCATTTTAATATTAGTATAAATTGAAAATTTTTTATTATAAATAATTTATTATAATTATAATATAAAATTAAAAAATTATATTACTACAATAATTTAAATTTTCCAAATTTAATATTTTTTAACAGTGAATAAAATACATGTTATTAATGTCAAGTCAAAAATGTTTTTTAAAATAAATGCTATTATATAGGATAATGAATGAATAACTCTATGTTAAATAAATTAAAGTCTTTACATAATCGTTATAAAGAAATTGAAGTTATGCTTTCCGATAAGAATATAATATCAAATTATAAAAAGTTTAAAGATTTATCAAAAGAACACTTAAAACTTTCTGAACTCATGCAATATTTTTCGGAATGGGAAAAATTAGAAATTGATATTAAAAATATTTACTCTTTATTAGAAGATGAGGAGATGTACAGTATAGCTAAAAAGGAGTTATATTTAGTTAAATCAAAAAAAAGAATTTTAGAAGAAAAAATTAAAGTATTATTGTTACCAAAAGATCTTGAAGATGAAAACAGTTGTTTAATTGAAATTAGATCAGCTACAGGTGGTGATGAATCTTCAATTTTTGCTGGTGATTTATTTAAAATGTATACACGATATGTTGAATTTTGTATGTGGAAATTAGAAATATTGAGTATTAGTGAAGGAGAAAAAGGAGGATTTAAAGAAATAATAGTAAAAATTACAGGAAAAGGTGCATGTGGTCGATTTAAATTTGAATCAGGAGGTCATCGAGTGCAACGTGTTCCAGAAACAGAATCTCAAGGCAGAATTCACACTTCAACATGCACTGTTGCTGTTATGCCATTTAGACCTCAAATGGAAAAAGAAGAGATCAATTTATCTGATTTAAAAATTGATACTTTTCGGTCTTCAGGGGCCGGAGGTCAACATGTAAATACAACTGATTCTGCTATTCGCATCACTCATATTCCAAGTGGAAATGTAGTTGAGTGTCAAGACGAGCGATCTCAGCACAAAAACAAAGCGAAGGCTTTATCTATTTTGTCTGCTCGAGTTCATTCGGAAAAAATGAAAAAAAACCATAAAGAAAATTCTTCTATGAGGCGTCTTTTATTAGGAAGTGGAGAGAGGTCTGATAGAAATAGAACATACAATTTCCCTCAAAATCGTGTTACCGATCACAGAATTAATTTAACTATATACAGATTGGATGAAATACTTCAAGGCAAATTAGATTTGCTCATACAACCTATAACTCAGGAGTATCAAGCAGATTTACTAGCTTCTTTATCTGAATAAAATTATGAATATTCGAGAATGGTTAAATCAAACTGCTTCAAAGTTTTATTTTATTAAAAATTTTCAAAATGAATCTGAAATTCTGTTAAGTCATGTTTTAAAAAAAAATCGAATTTGGATTATTGTTAATGATGATTTTGAATTAGATAAAAGAGTAATAAAATATTTAGATGACCTCATTTTTAGAAGATCACTTGGTGAGCCTATAGCTTATTTAACTGGAAAAAAAGAATTTTGGTCTTTGTCTTTAAGCGTTTCATGTGATACTCTTATTCCAAGGCCTGATACTGAAATTTTAGTGGAACAAGTATTATCTAAAATTAATAAAAATTGTTTAAATATTCTTGATTTAGGAACCGGTTGTGGAGCTATCGCTTTAGCTCTGGCCAGTGTTTGTTCTACCTTAAATATTGTTGGTGTTGATAAATCAAAAAAAGCTATTCAAATAGCTAAGTTAAACGCTTTTAAGTTGAATTTAAAACACGTTTCTTTTTTTTATAGCGATTGGTTTTCAAATATAAAAAAAAAGTTTCATATTATTATCAGTAATCCTCCATATATTAGTTTTAAAGAAATTAAATTACTAAAAAAAGATATTTTTTTTGAACCACATAAAGCGCTTTTTTCCAGTAATAATGGACTTTCAGATATTGAATTTATTATAAAAAAATCTTGTAATTATTTATTAAAAGAAGGTTGGTTGTTAATAGAGCATGGATGGACACAAAAATTACATGTACAGCATTTTTTTAAAAAATATAATTTTATTGATATTCAATCGTATAAAGATTATGGAGGTAATGATCGTGTTACTGCTGGAAAAATAAATAATAAATAACAACTTTTTCTGTTTTTGAATTTAATTTTTTACAAAATTAAAACAAAAAAATAATTTTTCAAAAATGTAAAGTCATATTTGGTACAAAATGTATCATCAAATAATTTTTTATATAATTTTTTATTTTTAATCATTTAAAACATGACTATAGCTAATAATATGAAATCGCTTTCCAGTATTAATTTTTCTAAATTATCTCTTTTTGACTCAATTATTGCAACTTCTCGCGCTATTCGAAAAGATTTTCCAACAGATGTAGTTTTGTCTAAATTACATAATAAAATTCAAGAAGCTAAGTCTTATGTTTCTTTAGAAATTGAACCTAATGAAAAGTTAAAAAAATTATTAGAATTATTCTATAAACGTTGGAATTTTGGAGGAGCTAGTGGTATATATAAATTATCAGATGTGCTATGGATCGATAACGTACTAAATACTCATCAAGGTACTGCTGTTTCATTGGGAATTTTGCTGTTACATATTGCTCAAGAATTAAAATTACCGTTAAATCCGGTAATATTTCCTACGCAATTAATTTTGAGAGCTGATTGGACAAATAAGAAAAAATGGTTAATTAATCCTTTTAATGGAGATATTTTAGATAAACATACATTAGAAGTGTGGTTGAAAGGAAATATCAGTCCAACGTCAGAATTATATGAGAACGATTTATATAAAGCTGAATCAATAACTGTTATCCGAAAAATGTTAGAAATATTAAAATCAGCATTAATGGAAGAAAAAAAAATGGAATTAGCACTAAATGCTATTAATTTATTACTTCAAATAGACCCTAATGATCCTTATGAAATTAGAGATAGAGGTTTAGTATATGCTCAATTAGAATGTAATCATGTTGCTTTAACTGATCTGATTTATTTCGTTGAACACTGTCCTGAAGATCCAATTAGTGAAATAATTAAAGTTCAAATCCATGCTATGGAACAAAAAAAAATGGTGTTACATTAATTAAGAAAATGTTGTTTTTATTGAGTCACAGGTTTTTTTCTTTTATGTTTTGTTTGTAAGTATAATTTTTCAATTCTTTTTTTACTTAAATCGTTTATTTTTTTTCCTTCTAAATAATCATCAATTTCGTTATATGTTACACCTAAAACAGATTCATCTGGTTTTTGAGGGTGTTTGTCTTCTAAATCAGCAGTAGGATTTTTTAAATATAAATGTGGAGGACACTTTAAAAATTTTAATAATAATCGACCTTGTCTTTTATTCAATCTTGAAATGGGATTTATATCTGTTGCATTATCTCCATATTTTGTAAAAAATCCAGTAACTAACTCTGCTGCATGACCGCTTCCTACAACTATTCCTTTTTTTACAGCTGCGATGCTGTACTGAACCTTCATTCTTTCTCTAGATTTTTCATTTCCTTTAATGTAATCTGAAATCTCTATTCCTGCTATTTTTAAAGATTTTTCACTATTTAATACTGCATTTTTAATGTTGACATAAATAATTTGATCTGGTTTGATAAAATTAATAGAATCTTTACAATCTTCTTCATCATGTTGATTACCATATGGCATTCTTATAGCTAGAAACTGATATTTTTTATTTTTTGTTTCTTTTCTAAGTTCTTTGGCGGCTATTTGACATAATTTTCCAGTTAAAGTTGAATCTTGACCCCCGCTAATCCCAAGTATTAAGGATTTTAAATACCAATGATTTAAAAGATATTTTTTTAAAAAATTAACACACTTTCTAATTTCTATTGATGGAGTAATTATTGACTTTACTTTCATTAATCGAATAATTTTATTTTGAAGTGTCATTTTGATAACCTTTAAGATTCTTAACAGTATTTTAACAAAAAATATAATTTTAAATATAAAATTATTTTTTATATTTATACAATTATATTTTATTTTTTTTAAATTAAAAAAACAATTAAAAAGGTAATTATATTGAATAATTTAATTTTAGTTTTAAATTGTGGAAGTTCTTCTTTAAAATTTTCAATATTGAATCCTGATAGTGAAAAAAAGTATTTATTTGGTTTAGTAGAAAGATTATTTTTACCAGATACAAGCGTTACTTGGCAATATTTAGAAAAAAAATATCAAGTATGTATAGGTTCAAATATGTCCCATGAAAATGCATTAGATTTTGTTCTGAATCATATTTTCTTACAAGCAGAAAAAATTTTTAAAAGAATTATAGGAATAGGTCACAGAGTTGTTCATGGTGGACATAAAATAAATAAATCAACGTTAATTAACGAAAACATTATTAATATTATTAATGATTCAGTTTGTTTTGCGCCATTGCATAATCCATCGAATTTAATTGGAATTAAAATAGCAATGAACAAATATCCTCACTTAATTAAAAAAAATGTAGCAGTTTTCGACACTTCATTTTATAACAATATTCCTAAAACTTCTTTTTTATACGCTATTCCTTATAGATTCTACAAAAAATATCACATCAGACGTTATGGCGCTCATGGCATCAGTCATCACTATGTTTCTTGTAAAACAGCTCTTTTATTAAATAAAAAATTTAGTTCATTAAATATTATTACCTGTCATTTAGGAAATGGTTGTTCTATTTCCGCTATTTGTAATGGAACATGTGTAGATACTTCTATGGGATTAACTCCATTAGAAGGTCTAGTAATGGGAACTAGAAGTGGAGATATTGATCCTTCAGTAATTTTTTTTATGCACAGAAAACTTAATTTAAGTATAGATGAAATTGAAGTAATTTTGACAAAAAAATCAGGTCTGTTAGGATTAAGCGAAGTTAGTAGCGACTTTCGTTATTTTGAAAAAAATTACACACTAAAAAAAAGTGCAAAAATATCTGTAGATATTTTTTGCCATCGTTTAGCTAAATATATTTCAGCTTATATGTCTTTAATGGAGAATCGTTTAGACGCTTTAGTCTTTACCGGGGGTATTGGTGAAAATGTTCCTTTGATTAGACAATTAACTTTATCTAAATTATCTTTGATTGGATTTAAATTAGATTTTAAAAAAAATTTATCTTTAAAATCGGGAAAATCTGGATTGATTTCTTCAAAAAATTCACATATGGTTTTTGTTATTCCTACTAATGAAGAGTTGGCAATAGCTAAAGAAACTATAAGTATTATTCATAAAACGTAATTTTTTAAAAAAAACAGGTTACTTATTTGATAGCAGGATAATTATGTCACGTATAATAATGTTAGTACCTTTAGAAAATAACATTGGTTTAACATCAATCAGTTTAAGTTTAATATATTTTTTGAAAAAGCAAGCAATTATTAATAATTCGTTTAAACCTTTTTTTTATTTTTCTTTAAAGAGTAATTTTTTAGATAGCACTCAATTTATTATTAAAAAATATTTTTCAAAATTTGTACATACACTTGATGATCAAAATCTTTTTAAACAAAAAATGCATTCTTACAAATATTTATCTTTGTCTGATCAGATTTTTAAGGAATGTTACTCTAAATCTCTTTTATATGAAGTTTTTTTAATTGAAGGAATGAACTATATTGAAAATCAATATTCGTTTCAAATCAATTATGATCTTTCAAAGAATTTAGATTCAGAAATAATATTCATATCTAATTTAAAAAAATTATCTTTAAATTCAATGAAAGAAAAAGAAAAAGAAATAGAAATTTTGTGTAAATTATATAAACATAGCAATGTTTTAGGAGTGATTTATAATAATATTTTTTCTTCTTTTAGGGAAAAAAATAATTTTTTTGATAAATTATTATGTCCAAAATATACACAAAAATGTAAAATTTATAAAATTTTTAAAAAAAATTATTTTAAAAAATCTTCTGTTCCTATATTATCTTGCATTCCTTGGAATAATAAATTAGTTAAAATTTCGATAATTGATGTTTTTAACTTTTTAAATCTAAATGCTCTATATAAAAAACCAATAAATAACTGGATTTTAAAAGAAGTAGTTTTATTTGAAACAAATTGTTGGAGTTTGTTAAGTAAAAATAATTTAAGTTTTTCCTTGATAATATTAAATATTAATATTATAGATGTATTTATTAATTTTTTTAACTCTAAAAATATAAAAATTTGCATTGGAGGAATTTTATTAACTGAAGTATCAAAATCAAAAGAAACAAAAAATTTTTTGTTTAAAAAATTTAAAAATATATGCGCTACTATTTTTTTTACAAAAAAAAATACTATGGACATTTTTGAAAAATTAAAAAGTTTTACTTTTAATATTAATATGAAAAGTAAATCAAGTATTCATAAAATTCAAAAATATTTTTCTAGTTTTTTTTATCATGATTTTTTTAGAAATTTTTTTATAAAAAAAAAATATAATAACTTAAAATATTCACCTAAAAAATTTTGTTTTTTTTTAGAAAAACTATCAAAAAATAGTAAAAAAAGAATAATTTTACCGGAATCATATGATACTCGAATATTAAAAGCAGTTTCTATTTGTCACGAATCTAGAGTTGCTAAATGCGTTCTTTTAGGTCAACCTGAAACAATTTATAGAATATCTGAAGAACAAGGAATAAATTTAAATAGAGAAATTGAAATATTAAATCCTGATCTAATAAGATATAAATATATTTCAAGATTAATAGAGATTAGAAAGAATAAAGGAATAAGTAAATATTCTGCAATAAATCAATTAAAAAATAATACTATTTTAGCAACACTAATACTAGAATCAGGAAGAGTAGACGGATTGGTTGCCGGAGCATCTAATACAACAGCTGATACTATACGTCCAGCTCTTCAACTTATCAAGACTAATCCAGTTTATTCTTTAGTTTCTTCTATTTTTTTCATGTTATTGCCAAATCAAGTTGTAATATATGGTGATTGTGCCATTAATATTAATCCAACTTCTGAAGAGTTAGCAGAAATTGCGATTCAATCAGCAAATTCAGCAAAAATTTTTAACATTGAGCCCAGAATAGCAATGTTATCTTATTCTACTGGATATTCAGGAAATGGAGATCAAGTAGAAAAAGTAAGAAAAGCTACTGATATTGTAAAAATAAAAAGACCAGATTTAATTATTGATGGTCCTATTCAATATGATGCAGCTATTTCAAATACAGTTTCTAAATTAAAATCTCCTAATTCACCAATTTTAGGATCTGCAAATATCTTTATATTTCCAGACTTAAACTCTGGAAATATAACTTATAAAGCAGTCCAGCGTTCTTCTGAATTAATTTCTATTGGACCCATGTTACAAGGATTAAGAAAACCAGTAAATGATTTATCAAGAGGAGCTTCAGTTCAAGATATAATTTATACTATTGCATTAACTTCTGCTCAGTCTGTTTAAATTTTAAAAGATAAAATATAGATATTCAACTATATAATTATTTTTTTAAATTTTAATTTGAATATTTCCATTAGGTTGACAGCAACATGGAAAAATTTCTAATTTATCAGAAAAAGAAGCTATAGGTTGTTTTATTAAATATAATACTTTTCCATGAATTAAACGAATGCGACATGTTCCACAATAACCAGATTTGCATTGGTATTCCATTTTAATATCATTTTTTTCTAAAATGAATAATAATGAAATTTTATGCTTTATAGATAATTGTTTGTTATAAAGTATTTTTTTTTTAAATTTTTTATATAAATAATAGAATAATTCATTTTATAATTTAAAATTCTTAAATTCATTTTTAGATATTTCTGAGTCAATTTGACCAACTAAATAAGAACTAATTTCTGTTTCTTGAGAAGCGGTTTGTACGAAATCGGAAGTTAACCAAGAATTAATCCAAGGTATAGGATTTGATCGTTTTTGAAATGGCATTTTAAATCCAATGGCATTCATACGAATATTAGTAATATATTCGATATACTGACATAATATATCTTTATTAAGTCCTAGCATGGAACCGTCTTGAAACAAATATTGAGCCCATTTTTTTTCTTGTTCTGCAGCTGAAACAAAAATATTACATGCTTCTTCTTTGCATTCTAAAACAATTTTGTTCATTTTTTCATTATTTTCATTATTTCTAAAGATATTTAAAATATGTTGAGTTCCAGTAAGATGTAAAGCTTCGTCTCGTGCAATTAATCTTATAATTTTTGCATTTCCTTCCATTAACTCTCGTTCTGCAAATGCAAATGAACACGCGAAGCTTACATAAAATCTAATAGCTTCAAGTACGTTCACGCTGATAAGAGCTAGATACAGTCTTTTTTTTAACGTATTTAAACTTATATTAATATTTTTTCCGTTGATTAAATGGGTTCCTTCTCCTAGCAAGTGCCAGTAATTAGTTAATTCAATTAACGTGTCGTAATAAATAGAAATGTCTTGAGCTCGATCATTAATATTTTTATTTGAAATAATGTCATCAAATATTAAGGATGGAGAATTAACAATATTTCTAATAATATGAGTATAAGAACGTGAATGAACAGTTTCCGAAAAAGACCATGTTTCAATCCATGTCTCTAATTCTGGAATGGAAATAATAGGTAAGAAAGCTATATTTGGACTTCTTCCTTGAATAGAATCCAGTAATGTTTGATATTTTAAATTACTGATAAATATATGTTTTTCATGATTGGGTAAATTTGTAAAATCAATTCTATCACGAGAAAGATCTATTTCTTCCGGTCTCCAAAAAAATGAAAGTTGTTTTTCAATTAATTTTTCAAAAATACAATATTTTTGTTGATCATATCGAGATATGTTTACTGGTTGCCCAAAAAACATAGGTTCTTTAAGTTGATTATTATTTTTTTTGGAAAAAATTGTATACGTCATTTTTATACCTAATTAGTAAATTTTTTATTTTTTAAAATAACTTGAATTGATGTATTTATCTGATATCAAATAACGCAAGCTCCACTTTCGCAAGTGTCTTTTTCTATTGTTTCGGAGCGAATACTTTGATTATCTTCAGCGTTATCACGAGTATTTTGATAATATAATGTTTTCAAACCAAGCTTATATGCTATAAGCAAATCATAAAGAAGTTGTTTCATGGGAATTTTTTTATTTTTAAATTTATTAGGATCATAATTAGTGTTAACTGAAATAGATTGATCAATAAATTTTTGAATAATAGCCGTTAGTTGCAGGTATCCAGTGTTATTTGGAATACTCCAAAGTAATTCATATTGTGATTTTAGTTTTTTATATTCAGGAACAACTTGACGCAAGATTCCATCTTTTGAGACTTTTATACTAATGAATCCTCTTGGCGGTTCAATTCCATTGGTAGCATTAGAAATTTGAGATGATGTTTCCGATGGCATAATAGCAGATAAAGTGGAATTTCTTAATCCATATTTCTTAATTTTGGAACGTAAAATATCCCAGTCTAAATGCAATGGTTCATTACATATTTTATCAACATCTTTTTTATACGTGTCTATTGGCAATTTTCCTTTATAGTAATTTGTTTGATGAAATAAAGAACATGATCCTTTTTCTTTTGCTAATTCGCAAGATGCATTTAATAAATAGTATTGTATTGCTTCAAATGTTCTATGTGTTAAATTTTTTGCACTTCCATCTGAATAACGCACTTTATTTTTAGCTAAGTAGTAAGCAAAATTAATAACTCCAATTCCTAATGAACGTCTAGAGATAGAAGATTTTTTAGCAGCTATTACTGGATAGTTTTGATATTCTAATATTTCATCAAGAGCACGAACAGATAATTGAGATAATTCATTGAGATCGTTGAGATCTTTGATAACTCCTAAATTTAAAGCAGACAAAGTACATAGTGCAATTTCTCCATTTTTATCATGAATATCGTTTAAAGGTTTAGTTGGGAGAGTAATCTCTAAACATAGATTAGATTGTTTTATTGGCGCTAATTTAGGATTAAATGCACTGTGTGAATTACAATGATCTACATTTTGTATATAGATTCTTCCAGTAGAAGTTCTTTCTTGCATTATTAATGAAAATAAATCGAGTGCTTTTACATTTTTTTTTCTTATTTTTTTATCACTTTCATATTGAACATATAATTTATTAAATTTTTCTTGATTAGAAAAAAAAGAATCGTATAGTTGAGGTACATCTGAAGGGCTAAATAACGTAATATCTGATCCAGATAACATTCTCTGGTACATTAATTTGTTAATTTGAACTGCATAATCCATATGACGTACTCTATTCTCTTCAATACCTCTATTATTTTTTAAAACTAGTAAATCTTCAACTTCAAAATGCCATATTGGATAAAAAATAGTTGCAGCACCACCTCTAACTCCTCCTTGTGAGCAAGATTTTACAGCACTTTGAAAGTGTTTATAAAACGGTATGCAACCAGTATGAAAAGCTTCTCCATTTCTAATAAAACTACCAATAGCTCGAATTTGTCCAGCATTTATACCTATTCCAGCTCTTTGAGAAACATACTTTGTAATAGCGCTGCTTGTTGCATTAATAGAATTTAAACTGTCTTTACATTCTATCAATACACAAGAACTAAATTGACGAGTTGGAGTTCTTACCCCTGACATTATTGGAGTTGGTAAAGAAATTTGAAAAGTAGAAATAGCATTATAAAAACGTTTAATATAGTTCATTCTTAACTGTTTAGGATATTTTGAAAATAAACAAGCCGCTATCAGTATATAAAGAAATTGTGCACTTTCATATATTTTTCCTGTAACTCTATTTTGTATTAAATATTTTCCTTCTAGTTGCTTAACGGCTGCGTAAGAAAAATTCATATCTCTCCAATGATCAATTAAAATATTCATTTGAAAATATTCTTGAGAAGAATAGTTTTTTAATAAACTAACATCGTATTTTCCCATTTTTACCATTTTTTTTACATGATCATATAAAACAGGAGGTTCAAATTGACCGTAAGCTTTTTTTCTAAGATGAAAAATAGCTAATCTTGCAGCCATATATTGATAATCTGGGGCATCTTGAGATATAAGATCTGCTGCTGCTTTGATAATAGTTTCGTGAATATTGACAGTAGTTATATTATTATAAAATTGAATTCTTGATCTTAATTCTACTTGAGATACTGATACGTTTTGAAGTCCTTTTGCCGCCCAATTTAATACTTTATGAATTTTATCTAAGTTTAGTTTCTCTTTTTTTTGATTACGCTTTATAACAAATAAGCTATTATTCATATTTTTTGAACTTATTAAAAAGTATAAAAGTAAAGATGGATTTTAATTTGCTGTAGTAGCGAATAAAACTAATAAAATAAATGGTTAGTAATGTCATATTTAATTAATAATAAATTACTTCAGTTTGCGCACATATATATATGTTTAATGACACATTTTTTTTATAGGTTCAACAATTCTTTGTAAAGCAACAACTTTTTCATTTTTTGATGTTCTAATTAAAATTACACCTTGTGTGTTTCTGCTCAGAATACCGACTTCTGAAACTCTGATTCGAACTAGAGTTCCCGCATCAGTAATCATCATGACTTCATCTTTTTCTATAACTTGTATAGCTCCAACCATTTTTCCATTTTTTTTTGTTATTTTAATTGAAATTACTCCTTGAGTAGCACGTGATTTTATAGGAAAATCAGTTATTTTAGTTCTTTTACCATATCCATTTCTTGTAGTTATAAGAATGCTTTCTTTTTTCTGAGGAATAATTAAAGAAACCACTTTATCATCTTTTTTTATTTTGATACCTTTAACTCCTGATGCAGTTCTTCCCATAGTTCGCACACTTTTTTCTAAAAATTGAACTACTTTTCCATTTTGTGTAAATAACATAACATTATTGTTTCCATTAGTTAAAGCTACTCCAATAAGTTCATCATTGGCTCTGAGGTTGATCGCGATAATTCCAGCAATTCTAGGTTTTTTAAATTCACTCAAAGCGCTTTTTTTGACTATTCCATTCGAAGTCGCCATCAAAATGTTTAAGTTGTCTTTATATTCGTGAACTGGCAAAATTGCTGTAATTCTTTCTTTAGTGCTTAGTGGCAATAAATTTACAATAGGACGGCCTTTTGCATGTCTGCTAGATTCTGGTAATTGATAAACTTTCATCCAATATAATATTCCTCTGCTTGAAAAGCACAGTATAGTATCATGTGTATTTGCTATTACTAAGCTTTCTATAAAATCTTTTTCTTTCGTTTTTGCTGCTGATTTTCCCTTCCCCCCTCTTCTTTGTGCGTTGTAATCTGAAAGAGGTTGGTATTTTACATATCCTAAATGAGACAGAGTTACTACTACATCCTCTTTATTGATTAAATCTTCAATGTTAATATCAGAGTTATGTTCTGTAATTTCTGTTCGTCTTTTATCACTGAAATTATTTTGTATAAATAGCAGTTCTTTTTTGATAACTTCCATCATATGATCAGAATTTTTTAAAATACTAGTTAAAAATTTTATTTTTTTTGTTAAATTATTATATTCTGTAATAATTTTTGTTTGTTCTAAATTAGTTAATTTATTTAAACGTAAATCTAAAATCGCTTGTACTTGTTTTTCAGTAAAAAAATAAAAATTATTATTTAATTCATTAACATCGTTTTTTTCTTTAGTTTGTTTTATCTTATCTTTCTTAATAGGATTAGAGTATATAATTTTTTGAGATGTCCATTTTTGATTCATAATCAATTTTTTTGCTTCTAAAGAGCTTTTTGATTTTTTTAATAAATCAATAATTAAACCTATATTTTCTAACGCAACGCTCAGCCCTTCAAGGATATGTGTTTGATTTTTAGTTTTATGTAATTCAAAAATACTTCTTCTTGTAACTATTTCTTCTCTGTGAGATAAAAAATGTTTTAATATTTCTTTTAAAGATAAAGTTTTAGGTTGTCCTTTGCATAGTGCCACCATATTAATGCCAAAAGAAATTTGAAGTTGCGTAAGAGAATAAAGTTGATTTAATACTATTTCGGACATTGTTTCTTTTTTTATTTCAATAACAATTCTCATTCCGTCTTTATCAGATTCATCTCGTAAAGCGGAAATTCCGTCAATTCTTTTTTCTTTTACTAATTCAGCAATTTTTTCAATTAAACGTGCTTTATTTACTTGATAAGGAATCTGGTAAAAAACAATTGATTCTTTTTTGTTTTTTTTATTTTTTTCTATTTTATTTCTAGCACGAATATAAATTTTTCCTTTTCCTGTTTTATAAGCTTCTTCAATTCCTATTTTTCCATTTATTATTCCAGCAGTTGGAAAATCTGGACCTGGAATATGTTTTATAAGATCTTTTAAAGAAATGCTATTGTTATCCATATAAGCTAAACATCCATTAATTACTTCATATAAATTATGAGGAGGAATGTTTGTTGCCATACCTACAGCAATTCCTGATGATCCATTAATTAACAAATTTGGTATTTTTGATGGAAGAATTTCTGGTATGTTCTCTGTTCCGTCATAGTTAGGTAAAAATTCAACTGTATTTTTTTCCAAATCACTTAGTAATTCATGAGCGATTTTAGACATTCTAACTTCTGTATATCTCATTGCTGCAGCAGAATCTCCATCTATAGAACCAAAGTTTCCTTGTCCATCTATTAGTATATAGCGTAATGAAAATTTTTGAGCCATTCTAACTATGGCATCATATACTGCTGAATCTCCATGAGGATGATATTTTCCTATTACATCTCCAACAACTCTAGCTGATTTCTTATATGCTTTGTTCCAATCATTATGAAGCACATGCATTGCAAAAAGTATTCTTCGATGAACCGGTTTAAGACCATCTCGAACGTCAGGTAAAGCTCGTCCAACTATTACAGACATAGCATAGTCTAAATAAGATTTTTTTAACTCTTCTTCAATATTGACCTGTGGGATCTTTTGTTCAAGGTCTTTCATAAAAACATTGTCTCTTTTTTTTTAGATTGATAACATAATATTAAGTATAAAAAAGTATAACATAATTGAAGTATTGAATGCATTGATAAGAAAAGTATTCTTTACGAGTGTTTTTAATATAGAATAAATTTAAGTTTATAAAAAAATATCTTTTATGTTGTGTATTTTAAACGAACGTATTATGATAGAAATTAATTTTGTATTTTTTGATTTAAAAAATAACTAAACAAGTAATAACTTCTTAAATATTATTAAAAATGAGGTATTATATGAAAGATGAAGAAAAAAATTTAATAGAAAATTTGTTTCATCGCTTAAAAAATACCGAATTAAATTCTGCAAATCGAGATCAATCAGCAGATAATTTGATTCAAAAATTAGTTAGAAAACAACCTTTTTCTTCTTATTATATGACTCAGACTATATTAATTCAGGAAGCTGCTATAAAAAAAATGAGTCTTAAAATTGAAGAGTTAAATAAAAAAGTTGAAAATAACAATTTAGAAAAAACAAAAAAACAACCAAGTTTTTTATCTAGTTTTTTTAAAAATAGCCCTTCTTCCGACTTAACGTCTCATAATCAAAACAATGTTTGGAAAAACAAAGAATCTCCGCTTCAATACCATGCTTCTCCAGTTGTTTCCGCACCTAGAAGTAGTGGATTTCTTGGTAATGCTTTGCAAACTGCAATGGGTGTAGCAGGAGGTATGGTATTAGGAAATATGCTTATGAACGTTTTTGATCATTCAAAACCGGAAGAAGAAATATTTGATACCATTAATCATTCTTCAGAACATCTCGATGAGAATATACCGATTCATGATTCTACTGCTGATAGTAATTTAGTAAATTATGAATCAAATGAATCAGCATATGAAGAATCTGAAAATGATCAATCAAATTCGGAAGATATGAGCTACATAAACAGCAGCGAAGATTGTATTGATACTAATGACGATAATTTTATATAACAGTGTCATTTTTATTTAAAGAATTAAAAAAAATAACATAATTTCATTATTTCAAGATATTAAAAAAATAAAGCCAGCATAAAACATTTTTGCTGACTTTACATTTTTTAATATTTTTTTCTTAATAATACTTTCTTAAATATTTAGATACTCCTTCTAAAGAAGCCTTCATACCTTGTTTGCCTTTCTCCCAATTTGCAGGACATACTTCTCCATTCTGGTTATAAAAATCCATGCAATCAATCATTCGAATCATTTCTTGAATATTTCGACCAAATGGAAGGTCATTAACAACTTGATGACGAACAATCCAATTTGAATCAATTAAAAACGAAGCTCTTAATGCTATACCCATATCTGGATGTTCAATTCCGTACGATTTTTGAATACTATGTTTTAAATCAGATACCATTGGAAAAGTGATTTTTCCGATTCCTCCATTTTTAGTTGGAGTATTTCGCCATGCTTGATGAACAAAAACACTATCAACAGACACACCTACAATTTTAACATGTCTTTTTTTAAATTCTTCATGAATATTATTAAATTCTATGATTTCTGATGGACAAACAAAAGTAAAATCCATTGGCCAAAAAAATAATACGATAGATTGACCTTCAGAATATTTTTTTAAATCAAAATCATTAATAATTTCACCATTTTTTAAAATTGCTGGAGCTATAAAATTTGGTGCATGTTTAGCTACTAAAACCATTGGTTTTCCTATAATATTTATATAAATATGAAAGATAAAATATAAAAAATTTAAATCGTGCTTTTTAGCATGAAATAGAATAAAATCTTTAATAGATTTTTTTGGTTAATAATTTTGTTACATTCTAAAATAAGAGATAAATATTCAAATGAATATAAGTTTAACTTGGAAAGATGTACTTTCTCAAGAAAAAAAAAAATATTTTATTAATATGATGAACTATATTAAACATGAAAGATTAAAAAAAAAAATTTATCCATCCTCTAAAGAAATCTTTAGTTCTTTTATCTTGACAAAATTTAAAAATATTAAAGTTGTAATTCTTGGTCAAGATCCATATTTTTCTAAATTTCAAGCTCATGGATTAGCTTTTTCTGTTCCTAAGAATTCTTCTATACCACCTTCTTTAAGGAACATATTTAAAGAGTTAAATAACAATTTTCATAAAAATCATATTTTTCATCATGGATGTTTAGAGAGTTGGTCAAAACAAGGTGTTTTTTTGCTTAATACTATACTTACTGTTGAAGAAAAAAAGCCTAAATCACATAGTAAAATAGGATGGGATATTTTTACCAATCAAGTTATCTCTATGGTTAATTTACACCATAAATCTTTAATTTTTTTACTGTGGGGAAAATGCGCTCAAAAAAAATCTATTCTAATTAATTCCAAGTATCATTATGTATTAAAATCGTCTCATCCTTCTCCATTATCTGCAAATCGAGGTTTTTTTGGATGTAATCATTTTTTTAAAACAAATGAAATTTTAATAAAAAATAGAAAAAAACCAATTAACTGGTTTTTTTAGTTTTAAAAAATAGAAAAAATTTTAAAATTTTTTCTATTTTTATTTAAAATTAATGATTCATTTTCAATACAATTATTGTGTGATATGTTAATATTTTTTTGTATAAAATATTATTTTTAATTTTTAGAAACTATAACTTTTGCTTTTCTTAAAATTTCGGTATTAAAAGAAAATCCCTTTTTATAAACAGAAATAATACAATTTGGTCTTGTTTCGTTTGAGATTTTTGTTGATATAGAATCATGAATTTGAGGGTTAAAAATGTCTTTTTCTTTTCCTTCAATTTTTATACCAAATTTAAACATCATTTTTAATAAAGATTCTGATGTGAGTTTAATTCCTTCAATGAAAGGTTTTTCTTGAAGATTAAGAGAATGAGATAAATTTAATAAATCTTCGAAAGAATCTACAACAGGAATTATATTTTCAAAAAACTCTTTCATTTTCAAACGTTTAATTTCTTTTATTTTAGTTTCAGTTTTTTTTTTGATATTTTCAATTTCAGCTAATTTTCTTAATTGAATATCATTTATTTTTTTTTTATTTTTTAGTATACGTAATTTTAATTCTTCAATTTTTTTATTTTTTATATTAATTATATCGTTTTCATTATTTGACATTTTTTCTTTTAATTCATTTTTTTGATTATTCATATGTTTCACCATTTTATAATTAACTAATTTATTATAGATTTTATAATAAATGTTTCAAGATAACTCTTTTATCATAATAATATACATTGTTTTCTTTATTGGGAATATTTATGTAATGAAAAAGCATTTTGATTGTATTGGAATAGTTGGATACCCTCGTTATTTGAATGCATTGATCACACATGAAATATTGTATAAATGGTTAATTAAAAAGGGTTATAAAGTTTTTATTGAAAACACTGTTGCAAAAGCATTAAAATTAGACAATCCTAATACTGCTACATTAATTCAAATAGGTCAATATTGTGATTTAGCAATTGTAATTGGAGGAGACGGAAATTTATTGTGCGCTGCACGTATTTTGTCGTATTTTAAAATTAAAATTATTGGAATTAATCGAGGAAATTTAGGTTTTCTTACTGATTTAAATCCTGACAATGGATTTCAAAAATTATCAGAAGTATTGTCCGGAAATTATTTTTCAGAAAACCGTTTTTTACTTCACGTTCAAGTGCATCAAAAAAAAAAAATTTTAAATCTGGAGTCGCAATCAATGAAGTGGTTTTACATCCAAAACATGTTGCTCATATGATAGAATTTGATGTTTATATTAATAAAAAATTTGCTTTTTCTCAACGTTCAGATGGATTAATTATTTCTACTCCAACAGGTTCAACTGGTTATTCGCTTTCAGCAGGAGGTCCTATTGTAGATGCTTCATTGGATGCAATTGTCTTAGTTTCTATGTTTCCTCATACCTTGTCTTCCCGTCCTTTAGTAATAAGCAGTGATAGCATTATTTGTTTAAAATTTTCTAATATAAAAAATAAATTAAAAATTAGTTGTGATAGCCAAATTGCATTATCAATTGAAAAAGGAGAATATGTGTTTGTTCGTAAAAGTAGCTATTATCTAAATTTAATTCATCCTAAAAATTATAATTATTTTAAAACTTTAACTTCAAAGTTAAATTGGTCTAAAAAATTTTTTTAATTTTATATTTAATTTTTTAGTATAATATTAATTAAGTATATTTTTATAAAATCTGTGTAAAATTTTAAAAAATTGTTGTTTTTTCTATGTATAGGAATTATGTAATGAATTATAAGATGATAAGTCTGTTATTAATAGTTGTTTTATTATCTAATTGTTCTTTTTTAGATAAAAAGTCTTATAGTTCTGATGTGTTTCAAGAAGCTTGTTTTAATCAACATAATTTAGAGAAAATTCATTCAGGCATGAGTAGAGATGAAGTAATATATATTTTTGGAGAGCCAATTATTTCAGATATTTTTAATGATGAATATCATTATGTTTTTTATGAATTAAAAAATAAATGTACTTTAAATAGGAAAACATTAAATTTAACTTTTAAAAATAATAAAGTACTTTTTTTTAATATAAAGTAATATTATTTAATTGTTAAAAATTTTTTTGGAGCTGGCGGGATTTGAACCCGCGTCCAAAATTTCTACAAATAAAGTTCTACATGCTTAGTTTTTACTTAACTGAATTCTTTGTCTAATCTGTAAAAACTTATTTTAGACATATATCTTGTACTTTTATGACATATCACTTTCCAAGCAAAGTTTTATGTTTTCTCTTTTAAAATTAACCTTTCTAAGTTTCTTTTTTCCTAAGAGAGAAGGATCAGAAGAAAGGGCTTTATTAAGTTTTTTAAGCTGCTAAAGCGTAGTTTTGTTGATTTTTTGCAGATATTGTTTTACGGTTTTTTTCGAGGCAAACCGTTCCTCGACATGCTCTTTATTTTTTGATAATTTTGTCGAATCCTTAAACAGCCCCATGATAATGATTAAAATATTTTAAATAATAATATCATATAAACAATGAGTTTGTCTATATTTTTATGGTATAAATTTAAACGTATAATTTATACTAAGACTATTTTTAATAGTATAAGTTAAAATGTATACTAGACGATTTTAAAAAAAGGATTAAATGTATGAACGTTGTTGAAAAAATTAAAAATCAAATTAAAAATAATATTATTCTTATTTATATGAAAGGAAATCCTCAATCTCCTAGCTGTGGTTTTTCTGCTCAAGCAGTTAAAGCTTTATCTTTTTGTGGCGAGAAATTTGCTTATGTTGATATATTAAAAAACCAAGATATTCGAATTGAATTGCCAAAATATGCTAATTGGCCTACATTTCCCCAATTATGGGTAGACGGTGAATTGATTGGTGGTTGCAGTATTATCCTTGAAATGTTACATAATGGACAATTGCAAAAATTAATATCAAAGGCAGTCAAAAAAAATAAAAAATAAAAAACTTATTTTTAAAATTTATAAAAAGATATAAAAGATATGACATTACATGGAAACTATTTTTTGAAAGATGTTTTTATGCTTAATGTCATGTCTTTTAATTTTTTGTAAAAAATTAAATATAAAATATTTTTTATCTCAATTAATATTTTTTTATTTTTGTAGGCCAACCACCTAAATATTTCCAACGATTTACTATAGCACAAAAAAGATTGGCGGTTTGCAAAGTATCATAAAGCGCAGAATGAGCTTGGTTGTTATCAAAAGGAAGACCTATAGCTTTACATGCTTTTGCTAGCACTGTTTCACCTACAGCTAGAGCGCTTAATGATGCAGTATCAAATGTAACAAATGGATGAAATGGATTTTTTTTAACTTTTTCTCTATCCATTGCTGCCATTAAAAAATTATGATCAAAGTTAGCGTTATGAGCCACTACAATTCCTTTACTGCATCCTTGCACTTTAATTCCTTTATTTACCATTTTTAATATTGATGTAATTGCTGTTTTTTCGCTTATAGCACCTCTTAATGGATTAAATGGATCAATTTTGTTAAATGCAATAGCGTCGGGTTTTATAATGGATCCTTTAAATGGTTTTATATGAAAGTGAAGTTTACTTTCTTTGTGCAGCCATCCTGATTCATCCATTCTTAATGTAATGATAGAAATTTCTAATAATGCATCAGTTTTAGCATTAAATCCAGCTGTTTCAATATCAATAATAACAGGGTAAAAAGTTCGGAATCGATCGCTTAATAAATTACACTTTTGAGTTGTAGACATCAAAATCTCATTATTTAAAATTACTTCTTATGTATTAATTGAATAATTAATTAATTTTTCATTTTTTATTTTAAAAATTTATTATAAAATAAAATTATATAAAAACAAAAAATTTTAATAATTTTTTAAAATAAAGATATAATATAATTTTATTTTTTAAATTTTAATTTAAATAAAGTATTATACATTACTAATAATGTAAACTAGTGTACTATAATTTATTAAGTTCTTTAATATTTAAGATTAAATTTTAATTTTTATCAAATATTTTTAAATTCTTTTTCTAA
The DNA here is from genome assembly GCF_005080865.1 of Buchnera aphidicola (Muscaphis stroyani). Taxonomy (NCBI): domain Bacteria; kingdom Pseudomonadati; phylum Pseudomonadota; class Gammaproteobacteria; order Enterobacterales; family Erwiniaceae; genus Buchnera; species Buchnera aphidicola. The sequence goes on from NZ_CP034861.1 coordinate 197,122, forward strand.
AAATTTTTTACTCGAATAGGATAATAAAATGAGCTATGTTTTACCTAATTTACCTTATGAATATAATGCATTAGAGCCTTTTTTTGATAAAGAAACAATGAAAATTCATCATACAAAACACCATCAAAATTACGTGAATAACACAAATTCTATTTTAAAAAAAACTGTTTTTTCTTCTTTATCCATTGAAGAATTAATGTCTATTTTTAACGAAATTGAATTAGAAAATAAAACTGCTTTACAAAACAATGCAGGAGGACATATAAATCATAGTTTTTTTTGGAAAAGTTTAAAAATTGGAACGTTTTTGCCTGAAATTTTAAAAATAGAAATTGAAAAAAAATTTGGAAGTATTGACGTATTTAAAGAAAAATTTGAAAGAATTGCAATTAATCATTTTGGATCAGGTTGGATATGGTTGGTTAATCAAAATGGTGTATTATCTATAGTCTCTACCAGTAATCAAGATAGTCCTTTAATGGGTGTAAAAATATCAAAAACATACGGTTACCCAATTATTGGTTTAGATGTATGGGAGCACGCATATTATTTGAAATATCAAAACAGACGAATAGACTATGTTAAATCTTTTTGGAATGTAATAAATTGGGAAGAAGCCTGTAATCGTTTACAAAATCAATAATATAAAAAAATATGATTTTAATTATTTACATAAAACAAATCTAAAATTCATATTTCCATACTTTCAAGGCATAGAGAATCAATTTATTAAATTTTTTAATAAAATTTTTATAAAACATGCGATATAAAATATATTGTGTGTTTTGATACTTTATAAAATTAAAAAATTTATTAAAATAAAAAATTTTATTTTTTAAAGGATGTTTTTTGAGCATTATTAAAATAATAGTAGGATTATCTAATCCTAAAACAAAATATCATTGCACACGTCATAATGCAGGATCACGTTATGTTTACCAATTAGCTAAACTTTATTTTCAAGTGCTAATAAAAGAAAAAAAATTTTCTGGTTTTACTTCCTCTTTTTTTATTAAATCTAGTTATGTAAGACTATTTGTTCCTGATGTATTTATGAATTTAAATGGTGAATTAGTATATAAAATAGCTTCATATTACGATATAAAATTAAATGAAATTCTAATAATACATGATGATTTAGAACTAAAACCGGGAATAATAAAATTAAAATACAGCTATGGACATAATGGACACAATGGATTAAGAAGTGTTATTAGTCATTTTGGAGATAAAAAAATTAACTTTTATCGATTGAGAATTGGTATTGGTCGACCAATTAATAAAAAACAAGTATCTTCGTTTGTTTTGTCAAATCCTACTGATATTGAAAATATTTTAATTAACCAGTGCATTGTAGATTCTATAAAAAAAAACCATTTCTTAATTACTTCAATAAAGTAATCTATCACAATATTACATAGATCTTTTATTATAATTTGTATATTAAGGTATCATAATAATGAGTTTTAAATGCGGGATTATAGGATTACCAAATGTAGGAAAATCTACTTTATTTAATACATTAACAAAAGGGAATTCAGTAGTTGCTAATTTTCCTTTTTGTACTATCAAACCGAATATTGGAATTGTTTCAGTTCCTGATACTCGCATTGATGAGTTGTCAAAAATTATTAATCCTAAAAAAATCATACGTGCATGTATAGAATTTGTAGACATTGCGGGATTAGTAAAAGGAGCCTCCAAAGGAGAGGGGTTAGGAAATCAATTTTTAAATACTATAAGAGAGTCAGATACTATAGCGCATGTTGTGCGTTGCTTTAAAGATCGTAATATTACTCATATTTATAATCAGATAAATCCAGAAAAAGATGTATCAATTATTAATAATGAATTGATACTGTCTGACTTTGAAACTTGTAATAAAGCAATATTTCAGTTAAAAAAAAACATAAAAATTAATAATCAAGATAAAGAAAAAATATTAATTACATTAAAAAAATGTATGGATTGTTTAAACAATTTCAAAATGATTAAGAATATTTTTTTAGATGATAATGAAAAAAAATTAATTAGTCATTTTCGATTTTTAACGCTAAAACCAACAATGTATATTGCTAATATTGATGATAGTCAAGAATCTCTTATTTTTTTAAATTCTTTAAAAGAAATAGCTAAAAAAGAAAATTCTAAAGTTATTCCGATTTCCGCCCTTCTGGAGTTGGATTTATCCAAAATGGATAATTTGGATCAAAAAGAATTTATGAAAGAATTTAATATAAAACAATTAGGTTTAAATAATATTATTATACAAGGCTATCAATTACTTAATTTAATTACTTTTTTTACTGCTGGAAAAAAAGAAATTCATGCTTGGTCTATTCCCAATGGAAGTACTAGCCTTCAAGCGGCTGATAAAATACATAGTGATTTTAAGAAAGGTTTTATTCGATCTCAAATTATTAAATTTTCAGATTTTTTAAAATACAAAAATGAAGTTAAAATAAGAGAATTAGGAAAATTTAAAACTGAAGGAAAAGATTATTTAGTCCAAGATGGTGATATAATTCATTTTTTGTTTAATGTTTAGTAATCGTTACATTTTAAAAATATTTTAAGAGAGGAAAGTATATTTTATCCTCTCTAATTTTATGAATTTATTCTTCAATTAAAAATTTTTTTAACTTACTAAAATTAGGATTTATATTATGAGATAATAATGGTGAATTAATTCTATTTTTTAAAGATTTTGGCAATAAAATATTATTTTTTAGTATTTTTTCTACTGTATTTTTAAACTTAGCTGGATGTGCAGTTCCTAAAAATAAACCAAATTCACCTGGTTTTAATTGATCTTTTAATAATCTGTATGCAATTGCAGCATGAGGCTCAGATTCATAACCTAATTTAAATAGTTCCTGTAATGTCTCTATTGTCGTATCATCAGATACGCTTCCAAACCTTAGTTCTTTTAAATTCCAACTTTTTCGATGGAATAGTTCTTCTATTCGAGTCCAATTATTAGGTTGACTAATATCCATAGCATTAGAAATAGTTGATATAGTTTTTTTTGGTTTCCATTTACCACTCTTTAAAAATCTTGGAACAGTATCATTTGAGTTTGTACATGCTATAAAAGATTTTATTGGTAAACCAAGAGATTTCGCTAATAAGCCAGCTGTTAAATTTCCAAAATTTCCACATGGAACAGATATTACTAGTTTTTTTTGTTGTTTTTTAGAAATTAAAGAAAAAGCTTCAAAATAGTAGCATATTTGAGCTAATAAGCGACTGATATTAATTGAATTAGCTGAATTTAATCCTATAGATTCTTTTAGTTTTTTATCATCAAATGCTTCTTTTACTAATTTTTGACAATCATCAAAGCTTCCATTAATTGATATAGTTTTTATATTTCCACCTAATGTGCAAAATAACTTCTCTTGTAAATCACTAATTTTTCCCTTTGGATATAAAATAATGACTCTAACATTTTTCATTCCGTAAAAAGCATGCGCTACTGCTGCACCAGTATCTCCAGAAGTCGCAGTTAAAATAGTAAATAATTCATTATTTTTTTTAAAAGACTGTATCATTTGAGCCATAAAACGAGCTCCAAAATCTTTAAAAGCTAGAGTTGGTCCATGAAATAATTCAAAACAACTGATATCTTTTTTGATATCTACTTTTAATGGGTACTGAAATGAAAACGCTTTTTTGACATATTCATATAATTTTTCTTTAGATATTTCATGAGAAATAAATTTAGATAATATTTCAGTACTTCGAGTAATAAAATCCATTTTTAACATTTTTGACAGCTCTTGAGGTTTAATAGTTGGAAGTTTTACTGGAAAAAATAATCCTTGTTTTTCTCCTAATCCTAATTTTATAGCAGTCTCAAAATTTACTTGCTCAGTATGATTTTTTAAATTATAAAGTTTCATTATTCACCCTATTATTCGAGCGCCTTTTAAGTCTAAAGCGCAAATGTGTACAAATCCTGTATTATTTTGTAAATAATTTTTTGATAACCACAAAGATATTTTTTGAGCTATTTCTATATCATCCGAAACAGCAAAAATAGTAGGACCTGAACCAGATATACCACAGCTCATGGCTCCTATTTTTTTTATTTCTTTTTTAGTTTTTAAAAAATTAGGTAATAATTTAATACGATATGGTTCAGCTATAAAATCTCGCATCAATCGTGCGGCTAAATCTGGTTGCTTACTATATAAAGAATGAACAAATCCAGACAGGTATCGACTGTTTTTTATGCAAATTTCTTTCGTGTATTTTTTTGGTAGTATTCCTCTTGCTTCTGCAGTTGAAACATTAATTCCTGGCCAAGCAACAATCCATAGCCAATTTTTAAAACATGGAAGTTGTTGGCTAATTATTTGTGAGTCTTCAAGAATTAATTGTAAACCTCCCAAATAAGACGGGGCAACATTATCATAGTGTATACTTCCTGATATTTCTCCTTCCAACTCTCCCATTAAAGATAAAAGTTCTTGAGAATTTAAAGGATTATTGCAAATTTTATTCATTGCAAAAAAAGTAGAGACAACTGAACATGCACTTGAACCTAATCCAGATCCAACAGGCATATTTTTTTCAAGAACAATGGAAACTGGTACATTTTCATTTATTACATTACAAAATTTTAACCAACATTTCCAAACAATATTTTTTTTAACATCTTTAGGTAGTTTATTGGAAAAAACACCTTTATTTTCTAGTGTAAACTTATTTGATAATGTTACTGTTATACAATCACCTAAATGATTTCCATTGATAGGCTTAATTGCTGCTCCTAAAATATCGAATCCAACTCCAACATTACCAATAGAAGCTGGTGCGTAAATTTTAATCATTTCTATGCTCCTAACATTTATGATATTGTACGCAGTAAGTCAGAGAATACTCCAGATGCAGTAACATTTTTACCAGCACCATAACCTCTTAATACAAGAGGAATTGGTTGATAATAATTGGTATAAAAAGCTAATACATTTTCACCATTTTTTACTGTATATAATGGATCATTAGGATGAATTTCTTCGATCTTTATGGAACATTTTCCCCTTTTTTTTATTATTCCTACAAAACGTAGAACATTGTTTTTTTTATGTGCTTTTTTAACGCGATTTAAGAAAATAGGATCTAATTTCTTTAATTTAATAAAGAATTCATCTATATTACGATATTTTTTAAATTCATTAGGTAATAAAGGTTCAATTTGAATATCTTTTAGTTCAATTTGATATCCAATTTCACGAGCGATGATTAACAATTTTCTAGCTACGTCGATTCCAGATAAATCATCGCATGGATTAGGTTCAGTGAAACCAAGATCTTTAGCTTCTTTCGTTGCTTGTGATAATAATAAACCTTCTTCTAATCTTCCAAAGATAAAAGATAGTGATCCAGATAATATTCCTTTAAAATGAATTAAATTGTCTCCTGTATTAAATAGATTTTGAAGTGTTTGTATCACTGGTAATCCAGCTCCGACATTAGTTTCATATAAAAATTTTTTATTTGTTTTCAAAGAAGCAGATCTTATCTGTTGATAGTACGTCCATTCACTAGTATTTGCTTTTTTGTTTGAAGTAATTACATGAAATCCTTGATTAATAAAATAAACGTATTTTTTTGACAGTAATTCATCAGATGTACAATCTATTATCACTGGATTAATAAAAGAATTATTTTGTACTAAATTACATAGAATTTCTAAATTAAATAATTTTTTTGATTCTAAAAATTTTTCTTTCCAATTATGTAAATCTATGCCTTCATAAGAAGTTAGCATTTTCTTAGAATTTGCAATAACAACGACTTTAATTACTATATCTCTTTTATTTAATATTTTTTTTTGACTAAAAATTTGATTTATTAACTCATTTCCTACTCCTCCTATTCCGATTAAAATAACGTCAATAATATTTTTGTTGAGAAATAAAGCATTATGAACATGTTTTACTCCTGTTAAAATATTTTTTTGATCAATAACTAATGATATTAAATTTTCCGAAGCACCTTGAACAATTGAAAAAATATTAATTTTATTCATACCTAAAACAGAACAAATTTTAGATGCTATGTTATGTTTTTTTTGAATTTGAGAGCCAATAACTGATAAAATAGATAAATTTTTATAAATTTTAAAAGTGTTCATTAATTTTTCTTTTAGTTCTAATTGAAATTCTCTTTCTAATAAAAATTTTGTTTTGTTAGTTAAAGACTCTGATATACAAAAGTTAATTTTATTTTCTGATGATGATTGAGTGATTAATATAATCTTAATATTGTCTTTTGATGTCGTTGTAAATATACGAGATATTATGTTACCTACATTTTTAATTCGACTTCCAGATATATTAAACATTGCTATATGATCAAGATGTGTAACACCTTTTAAGATCTGTTCTTTTGAATCGTTTTGTTGACAAATTAAAGTGCCAACAGATTTTATATTATCTGTATTTTTAATAAAACATGGAATTTTAAATTGAGAAATTGGTTCAATAGTACGAGGATGCAGTACTTTGGCTCCGAAATAAGACAGCTCCATTGCTTCTTGATAAGATATTGATTTTAATAAATGAGCATTTTGAACCTCTCTAGGATCACAGGTAAAAACTCCATTTACATCTGTCCAAATTTCACAGCAACTTGCTTCTAAACAAGCAGCTAAGACCGCTGCGGAATAATCAGAACCATTACGCCCTAATACTACTAACTCTTCTTTTTCATTTCCAGCAATAAATCCAGACATTAAAATAATATTTTTTTTATTTATATTAAGACTACTGATACGATCTTTAGATTTTAATATATCTACTGTAGAATCCAAGTAGTTTCCTATAGAAACTAAACTTTTAACAGGATTTATAATAGATACTTTGTAATTTTTAGCTTTTAATATTTTCTTCATAATAGAAACTGATAGCACTTCTCCACAAGAAATAACGCTTGCTTGAGTACTTTCTGGGCATTTTCCTAATAAAACAATTCCTTTCATTATTTGTTTTAAGTGATGAAATTTTTCATTGATTGTTTTTTTTAATGATTTATATTCAAAATTTACTTGCATTTTAAAAAGATCAGTTATTAATTTAATAAAAATGTCTTCTGCAAAAGTAATACTTTCTGCTATTTCTTTATTTTTTATTGCATTTTCAATAAGATTTACTAGATGATTAGTGACTTTAGCTGGAGCCGAAAGAACTGCTGCAATTTGTTCATTTTTTAGATTATTTTCTATAATTTTAGCTACGCATAAAAATTTTTGTGCATCAGCTAATGAAGTACCACCAAATTTTAATAGTTTCATATTTTGGTTCCTTTATTTTATTTCATAAAAAAAACCCGCGTTAAAGTATGAGCGGGTTTTTAACTAAATATGTATTAGCTCACGCAATGACTAGTTATAATAATAAACACAGTTGCTTCAGTAATAGGATACAAATAAATTTTAATAATTTTTTGAATAATTTTTAGAAGAAGTTTATTTTTTAAAAAAGTATTTAATAAATTAAGTAGTATTTTTTTGAATATAAAACATTTTTATTATTTAATATAATAAAATTTTAACAATTATTTATTTTATCATAAAATTAATTATTTCAATGTTAGTTACAACATTTTAATAAAAACATATTTTTTTACATAATAAACGATGGTTATGTAGAAAATAATAGATAAAAGATGTATAAAATATGATTTAATAGTTGTCGATGTACGTTCAACAAAGAAATAAGAAATTTTATTTTAAAAGTCTCTATTTGATTTCATAAAAAATGGTGTTTTTAATCAGTATTTACAATTTCAAAAAATATAATTTTTATAACATAATGATCATAATCAGTGCAACAGTTAAAAAATAAATATTTATTTCTTTAAATTTAAATCATTTTCTATATAAAAATGATTTTTTTACTTGAATAGGTATCAGTATTTTACTGTTAACTAAAATATAATAAAATTTAAATTTATCATTAAAATTTAGAAGATATCATGAAACATGTGATTGAAGTTATTATTTCCGAAAAAGAGATCGATACTCGTGTTCGTGAGTTAGGAAAAGAAATTACTGAAAAGTATCAATATACTCGTCATAAAATAATATTAATTGCATTATTAAGAGGTTCATTTGTTTTTATAGCTGATTTATGCCGAAGAATTCAAATTGAGCATGAAGTAGACTTTATGACTACCTCTAGCTATGGAAGGGGGGTTTTATCTAGTGGAGATGTAAAAATCATAAAAGACTTAGATGAAGATATTTATAATAAAAATGTTTTAATTGTGGAAGATATTATTGATTCAGGAAAAACTTTAAGTAAAGTGTTAGAAATTTTAAGACTCAGAAGTCCTAAATCATTATCAATTTGCACTCTTTTAGACAAACCAGAATGTCGTGAAGTTAATATTCTAGTTGATTTTATTGGATTTTTTATTCCAGATGATTTTATAGTAGGTTATGGAATCGATTATGCTCAATGTTATCGTCATTTACCGTATATAGGGAAAGTGGTTTTTTCGTAAAAACAAAGATTTAAACTGATTTATATGAATTGTTGTTATGAATTTATTATTTTATCAGACAATTTATAAAAAATTTAATACGTTTATTAAATAGATTTAAAAAAAAGGATACTCGAGGTTATAAATTAAATTAATCGAATATCCTTAATTAAAAATTTAGCCAGTCATTTGTTTTTCTCTAATCTCTGCTAGAGTTTTACAGTCAATACAAAGATTAGCAGTAGGTCTAGCTTCTAATCGAGGAATACCGATTTCAATACCACAAGAATTACAATAACCAAAATCTTGTTCTTTAATTTTTTTTAAAGTAATTTCTATTTTTTTAATTAATTTACGACTTCGATCTCGATTTCTTAATTCTAGACTAAATTCTTCTTCTTGTGTAGCTCGATCAACAGGATCTGGAAAATTAGTAGATTTATCTTTCATGTACAGCAGAGTGTGGTTAATTTCACTTTTTAATTGATTTTTCCATGTTTCAAGTATTTTTTTAAAATGTAATATTTGATTATCATTCATATATTTTTCATCTGTTTTTTTTTGATAAGGCTTTAAACCTGCGCTAGAAAGAACATTTAAAGATGATTTTTTTTTGTTTTTTTTTTCCATAAATTTCTCCAATGATAATATTTTTATATAAACTAAGTATTAATATATATGCGTTAATGAAACTATACTTTAATAAAGCGCATTAATTATTTAAAAATATTTTTTAAGTTTATGTATATTTTGTTTGTTAATCTGTTATAAAAATATTTATATTATAAGTTTTATGAAAAAAAATCAAAGTATTAATAATTTTATAGTGCAGTTTAACTAAACATATTAAATATGGATCAAAAGCTTTTATAAAATTTATCTTTTATAAAAATAAAATTTTTATCATTCATCTTTATAATTACAATACAGGAAGAGTCATTTTGAACGAGATTAAAAATGATAAAAAAAAAATTGCTTTAGGAATTCAGTATGATGGAAGCGCTTATCATGGATGGCAATTTCAGAAAACTGTGTCTAGTGTTCAAGAGGAATTAGAAAATGCTATATCTAGAATATCTAACCATAAAGTAAATGTTACATGCGCCGGAAGAACTGATGCTGGAGTTCACAGTATGGGACAAGTTGTACATTTCAAAACTAATTCTGTTCGTAAAGAATCTTCTTGGACTATGGGTGTAAATACTTATTTATCTAAATATATTTCTGTTCAATGGGTCAGAGAAGTTCCTATTTTTTTCAATGCGAGAAGCAGCGCTATTGATCGATCTTATCGATATATTATATATAATAATACTTTTCGTTCCGGTATTTTTCATAATCAATATAAACATGTTTATAAAAAATTAGATGAATTTAAAATGAATTCTGCATCTCAATATTTATTAGGAGAGCATGATTTTACATCTTTTCGAGCAGTTAATTGTCAATCCAAGTCTCCTTGGAAGAAGATAAAAAAGTTACATGTTTGGCGCTGTAATAACTTAGTGATTATTGATATCACAGCTAATTCTTTTTTATATCACATGGTTCGAAATATTGTAGGTTCTTTAATTGAAATCGGAACATCTAAAAGAAAAAAATATTGGATAAAAGAATTGTTAAATAAAAGAAATAGAATTTATGGAGGACCAACTGTAGAGCCTCAAGGTTTGTACTTATTTTTTGTAAAATATCCTGATTATTTTAATTTACCTAAATTTAAAAATAATTTTACTTTTTTTATCTAAAAATAAATATTAAAAATTTTTTATAAGATATATAAATAGTAAAATAATTATTTATTAATAAGTTAAAATATGTAAAATATTTTTTTATTAATGCTTTTTTTCATTTCTAGTGCGTATAGCATGTTATAGATTTTATTTATATTTTCAGATAATTCAATTAATAAAGGGCATGAGTATTCAAATATCCTATTTTAACATATAGTAAAATAATAAAATTAAAGCCTATCAATTTATTTTCTAAAAAAGATATATCCAATTTTTTATAAAATGTTATGTATCGAAAAACAGATATTGTAATGATACTGAGATAATTTTTTATCTAAGATAATAGAATAAGAGTTCATATTTTGATTTTTCAATTTTTCTGATAAAAAAGAAGAGTTTTATGCAAAAAATCATGTTTTAATAAAGATTTTATAATTAAATTTAACAATATTTCAAATAAAGACAATTTTATTATTTTTTATTTTAGAGTTTAAATTGATTTAAATGATCAATTCTCTTAAACAAAAGAAATAAATGTTTTTATTCCTCTAGTAAAAATTTTTTTCAATTGAAGATAGACTTTTTTATATTTACTATGGAATGGATATGTTTTCTATTACAAAATTTGTTTAAAAAATCTAGTATCTAACTGAATAATAAAAAGTAGTAGTAATCTTACTCAATGATCAGTTAAAAATTTATTGTTAAATAGTATTTAATCATTATGAAAAAAATTAATAAAATAATACACATCTTTAGTTTAAATTAGTTTTGTAAGAAATATAAAATTTTAGATTTTTTATTTAAATAAAATATATTTAAGTTAAGGAAGAAATGATTAAATTCTTGAATTTTTTCTTATTTTTCATTTGAAAATTAATAAATAAATTAACTTTAAATTAGTATGAACTATTATTTAACGCATTTAAAAAAAGCATCTTTATATAATTTTAGACGCATCCAATTTTTTTTAAGAAAATAAATTTATAAATATTTAAACATAAAATTTTAAGAATTTAGCCTAAAAGTTATTTAATTTTATCTTATTATGATTTTTTAAAACTTTTTCAATTAGAATTAAATAGAGATTAAGTCAATAAAATTAAAAATTTATTAGGTTCTAAAATATTTATAGCTTTTGATTGAATTTCAAAAAAAATACAGAAGAAAATTTGTAATATAAAAACATCTGTACTACAGAAATAAAAAAACTAAAAGATTTAGAGATTTTTATAATATTAACGAATTGTTTTACCAGAGAAATTTAAGATCTTTATAGAGGTAATAATCTATGATTTATGTAAAAAATTTGTATTTTCTCATCAAATATTGTTTGAAAATTTTATTTTTTAATAATTTTTTCAAAGTAAATTTAAAAAATATAAAATATTAAATTTAAAAATTCTTTTTTTGTAAATATTATAAATCACTTTTTTATCAAAACTTAATCAGTATTATTATAGATAATGTTTTTGTAAATTTAAAAAATTATAAAATAAAAAATTATTAATCAATCTAAAAATTAAATTATGAGAATTAGAGTATGTTAATAAAATTATTAACTAAAATATTTGGCAATCGAAATGATAGGATTTTGAATAAATTTAAGAAAATAGTTTTTTCTATTAATGAATTAGAGAAAAATTTTGAATTATTATCTGATAAACAGCTACAAGACAATACAAAGTTATTTCGTTTAAGATTAAATCAAGGTGAAACTTTAAATGAGTTATTGCCAGAAGCTTTTGCCACAGTAAGAGAAGCTAGTAAAAGAATTTTTAATATGCGTCATTTTGATGTTCAAATCCTTGGAGGAATAGTATTGAACACACAATGCATTGCAGAGATGAGAACAGGTGAAGGAAAAACTTTAACTTCAACATTGCCTGCATACTTAAATGCATTAAGTGGAAAAGGTGTTCATATTGTAACAATGAACGATTATTTAGCTGAACGAGATGCTAAAAAAAATGCTCCATTATTTGAATTTCTCGGTTTAAAAGTAGGCTTAAATTTATCTAATAAATCTTTAAAAGAAAAAAGAATCGCTTATTTGTCTGACATAACTTACGGAACTAATAACGAATATGGATTTGATTATTTACGTGATAATATGATTTTTTTTCCAGAAGAAAAAGTTCAACGTGAATTAAATTATGCTCTCTTAGATGAAGTTGATTCTATCTTGATAGACGAATCTAGAACGCCTTTAATCATTTCTGGACCTTCTGAAGATAGTTCTAATTTATATTTAGAAGCTAACAAAATTGTTCCTTTTTTAAAATTTCAACATAAAGAAGATTCAGATGATTTTCATGGAAAAGGTCATTTTTCAATTGATGAAAAATCAAAACAAGTTTATTTAACAGAACGTGGATTAATTAAAATTGAAGAAATTCTACGTAATAAAAAATTAATGCATTTAAAAGAATCTTTATATTCTTCAAACAATATAATATTAATGCATCATATAATATCTGCTCTACGTGCTCACAAATTGTTTATTAAAGATATAGACTATTTGGTTAAAGATGACAATGTCATTATCGTAGATGAACATACTGGTCGTACCGTTCCAGGAAGAAGATGGTCAGATGGCCTTCATCAAGCAATAGAGGCGAAAGAAAACGTTACTGTTCAAAATGAAAATCAAACGTTGGCATCTATTACTTTTCAAAACTATTTTAGATTGTATAAAAAAATAGCAGGTATGACAGGAACAGCCGAAACGGAAGCTTTTGAATTTAGTTCAATTTATAATCTTGATACTATTGTGATACCCACTAATCAACCAATGATTCGAAGAGATATGTCTGATCTTGTATATATGACCGAAAAAGAAAAGATTCGTGCTATTATTAAAGACATACAACAGTGTATAAAAAATAATAGACCAGTTTTAGTTGGTACAGTATCTATTGAAAAGTCAGAGCTTATCTCTAAAAAATTAAAAAATTTAAACATTAAACACAGTGTTTTAAATGCTAAATTTCATGCTAAAGAAGCAGATATAATTTCTCAGGCTGGTAAACCAGGATTTGTTACTATTGCTACTAATATGGCTGGTCGTGGAACAGACATAGTCCTTGGAGGAAATTTAGATTCTGAATTGCATAAAAATTCAAAAATTTCTTTAGATGAATTAAAAAAAATTAAAATAAATTGGAAAAAACAGCATGATTTAGTTGTTTTTTCTGGTGGATTGCATATTATTGGCACTGAAAGACACGAGTCTCGTAGAATTGATAATCAATTAAGAGGTCGATCTGGTCGTCAAGGAGATAGTGGCTCTTCACGTTTTTACCTTTCAATGGAAGATTCGCTAATGAGAATTTTTGCATCTGATAAAATTATAAGTATGATGAAAAAATTAGGTTTATCTTCTAATGAAGCAATTGAGCATCCTTGGGTTACTAAAGCTATAGAAAATGCTCAAAAAAAAGTAGAAGCTAGAAATTTTGAAATGAGAAAGCAATTATTAGAGTACGATGATATTTCTAACGAACAGCGTCGAGTTATTTATGCTCAAAGAAATAAGTTAATTAACGCAATTGACATTAAAAAAACAATAGACAATATTTTGCAAGATGTTTTTACTAAAATTGTAAAAATGTATACTACTAAAAATTATAAAAAAAATGAGTGGAAAATTGTTGAATTAGAAAATAAAATAATTACTGATTTTAATTTAAAAATATCAATTAAAACATGGATCTTAAAAAATTCTTGTTTTAATCAAGAACAAATTATAAACAAAATTATTCAATGTGTAAAAACTAATTATTTTAATAAAGAACGCTTAATAGGATCAAAGCATATGAGAACAATTGAAAAATCTATTATGCTGCAGACTTTAGATTCTCTTTGGAAAGAACACTTATCATCTATGGATTATTTAAGACAAGGTATTCATTTGAGAGGATATGCTCAAAAAGATCCAAAACAAGAATATAAATTAGAATCTTTTCATATGTTCTCAAATATGTTAGAACTATTAAAATACGAAGTAATATCTTTTCTGGTAAAACTTGATTATTCTGAAATGAGTAATCAGATAAATTCTGATATTTCAAAGTCATTGTTTAATAATACTCACATTAGTCGAAATAAAGCTTGCACTTGTGGATCAGGCAGAAAATATAAGCACTGCCATGGGCGTCTATAAAATTTTTTAATTGGTAATTCATATAATGAATCATGTACAAGTAGCAATTGGAATAATCATAAAAAATAATAAAGTTTATATTACTCAAGGTCAAAACAAAGATAAAATGTGGGAGTTCCCTGGAGGAAAAGTTAAAAAAAATGAAAATATTATCCATGGATTAAAGAGAGAACTAATTGAAGAAGTTGGAATTAAAATTATAAAATTTAAGTTTTTAAAGTATATTGAATTTAATAAAAAGAGTACTCAATTAAGATTAAATTTTTTTTTAATTCAGAAATGGAAAGGGAATCCTTATAGTAGAGAAAGATTTTTATACAAGTGGATATCTTTTTATGATTTAAAATTTATAAATTTTTTACCTGCAAATTTTGATATTATTAATTTAATTAATGAACATAAAAATATTTATGTAAACTATTAATAATAGATTAAATGTTTTATTTCAATGAAATATTGTTAATTTATTTTTTTTGAAATTTTTTAATTTTTTATTTTTTTTTGATAATAGAGTGTATAAAGAATCAAAATAATAAGAATACCAATCTAGTTTGTGAATTTTTTCGTTGTTATAAATAATATCATCTGATACAGATATTCTTTCATATCGAGTTGATTGTAGGGAAACAATTTTTTTAGCTTCTTCACTATTGATTTTATCTCTTTGAATCATTCGTTTTATTTGAACTTTTATAGGCGCATCAACTAATAGAATACGATTTACTCTTTTTTCTAATTTCTTTTCAATTAGTAATGGAACTACCCATAAGCACCAAACAGATTTTTTTGATTTTATTTGTAATTGACTTTCTTTATATATTTTTGGATGTAATAAATTTTCTAACCATAATTTGTTATTTTTATTATAAAAAATATATTTTTTTAAAACTGATCGATTTATTGAATTATCAATGTTTAGTACTTTTCGTCCAAATTTTTTTTTAATAGCATTAAATACTAAAAAATTATTTTCTATTATTTTTTTTGAAATAACGTCAGAATCGACAACATGAATTCCAATTTTTTTAAAACTATTAGATATAGTAGTTTTTCCGCTACAAATACCTCCAGTAAGTGCTACAATATAAGTCATAATTGTTAATAAATATTGTGATGTAAAGTATTTTAATTAAATATTTTAAATTTAGGTTGTTTCCAAAATTAATAAATAGATCTAATGTAAAGTAGGATGTCAATTCATGCGTATTGAAGAAGATATAAAATTAGGTTTTAAAGATGTTTTAATTCGACCAAAGAGGTCTACACTTAAAAGTCGTTCATTAGTTAATCTTACACGTAATTTTTATTTTAAATATTCTAATCAAAAATGGTCTGGAATTCCAATAATTGCTTCAAATATGGATACAATCGGAACTTTTAATATGGCAAAATCTTTATCAGAATTTAATATATTAACTGCAGTTCATAAGTATTATTCTATTAATGATTGGAATCATTTTATTAAATCATCTTCTAAAGACATATTAAATCATGTAATTGTATCAATTGGAACATCTAATTTAGATTTTATAAAAATTAAGCAGATTTTTCTATTAACTTCTGAAATTAAATATATTTGTATTGATGTGGCTAATGGTTATTCTGAGCATTTTGTATCTTTTTTAAAAAAAATTAGAAATTTTTTTAAAGATAAAATTATTTGTGCAGGAAATGTTGCAACTGGAGAAATGGTAGAAGAACTTATATTGTCTGGAGCTGATATAGTAAAAGTTGGTATTGGACCAGGTTCAGTATGTACTACTCGAATAAAAACTGGAGTGGGTTATCCTCAACTTTCAGCTATCATAGAGTGTTCTGATGCTGCACACGGATTAGGTGGTCAAATTATTAGCGATGGAGGATGCTCTGTTTCTGGGGATATTGCTAAAGCTTTTGGTGGAGGAGCTGATTTTGTTATGTTAGGAGGAATGCTTTCAGGTCATAATGAGTGTTCAGGAGAAATTATTGAAGAAAAATCAAAAAAGTTTATGTTATTTTATGGAATGAGTTCTAAATCAGCAATGAATCTTCATACTGGAGGAATAGCAGAGTATCGAGCATCAGAAGGAAAAACTGTAAAAGTACCTTTTAGAGGTAGCGTTTATGCAACTGTTAGTGATATTTTAGGAGGTTTGCGTTCTTCTTGTACTTATGTTGGAGCTTCAAAATTAAAAGAGCTAACTAAAAGAACTACTTTTATAAAGGTTACTGAGCAAGAGAATTGTGTTTTTAACAATGTTAAAAAATAAGTAAAAAATTAATAGCGCGCAACACATCATTAACATTTGATGTAAAAAATTAATAAAATTAATTATATTATATTTATTTAATTTTATTGATTTTTTATTACTTTATAATTAATGTTGAATTTTTTAATAATACATAAAACATTTTTTTATTGTTTATAAAATTAACTAATTTCATATCTTTAATTAAATTAAATATTTAATTTTTTAAAGATATGTAATAATTTAAGGAATTTATACCATGTCAGAACGTTTTTATGATGACGTGGATCCAGTCGAAACCAGTGATTGGGTGGAAGCGATTGAATCTGTTATACGTAATGAAGGGTTAGAAAGAGCTAAGTTTTTGATTGAACAAATTCTAAAAAAATCTAAGATAAATAGAGTTGATTTTTTTCGGTTCTTTTCTACTAGTGACTATATTAATACTATATCTAAAGAAGATGAAGTTCAATATCCCGGAAATCTTGCATTGGAAAAGCGAATTTGTTCAGCAATTCGATGGAATGCTATAATGATGGTCTTAAGAGCATCAAAAAAAAATTTAGAATTGGGTGGTCATCTATCTTCTTTTCAATCATCAGCAACAATGTATGAAGTTTGTTTTAACCATTTTTTCCGCGCTAAAAACAAAAATGATGGAGGTGATTTAGTTTATTTTCAAGGACATATTGCTCCTGGTATCTATTCTAGAGCTTTCTTAGAAGGTCGTTTGTTGGAAGATCAGATTGATAATTTTAGACAAGAAGTTCATGGCAAAGGTCTGCCTTCTTATCCTCATCCTAAATTAATGCCCCATTTTTGGCAGTTTCCAACAGTTTCTATGGGATTAGGTCCTATCTGTGCAATTTATCAAGCAAAATTTTTAAAATATCTAAAAAATAGAAAATTAAAAAATACTTCTAAGCAAACAGTTTATGCTTTTATAGGTGATGGAGAAATGGATGAACCTGAATCTAAAGGTGCTATTTCTGTGGCTGTTCGTGAAAAGTTAGATAATTTAATATTTATAATTAATTGTAATTTGCAAAGATTAGATGGACCAGTGATTGGTAACGGAAAAATTGTTAATGAATTAGAAAGTTTTTTTTATGGAGCTGGATGGGAAGTAATAAAAGTTATATGGGGTAGCAAATGGGACGTTTTATTAAAAAAAGATAAAACTGGAAAGTTAATTCAATTAATGAATGAAACGTTGGATGGTGATTATCAAACATTTAAATCTAAAGATGGAGCATATGTTCGAAAACATTTTTTTGGAAGATATAGTGAAACGTTAACATTAGTGAAAGATATGACCGATGAAGAAATATGGAAACTTAATAGAGGAGGTCATGATCCTATAAAAATGTTTAATGCTTTAAGAAGAGCTAGTTTTGTCAAAGATAAACCAACAGTTATTTTAGCTCATACTGTTAAAGGTTATGGAATGGGTGTAATTGCAGAAGGAAAAAATATTGCTCATCAAATAAAAAAAATTAATATAAACGGAATTAGATATATTCGAGATCGTTTTAAAATCCCTGTTTCTGATGATAATATTGAGAAATTACCATATATTCATTTTAAAAAAAATTCTAAAGAATACGATTATATACATCAAAAAAGAAAAGAATTAGGTGGTTATCTCCCTTTTCGATTATCAAAATTTACTGCATTATTAATTTTACCAAAGCTAAAAGATTTTAAATCTTTGCTAGAAAAACAAAATAAAGATATTTCAACCACTATAGCTTTCGTACGCGTTTTAAATATTATTTTGAAAAATAATTTTATAAAAGACTTAATAGTACCAATTATTGCAGATGAAGCCCGTACTTTTGGAATGGAGGGTCTATTTCGAAAAATTGGAATTTATAATCTAAGAGGTCAAAAATATATTCCTCAAGATAGAGAACAATTAGCATATTACAAGGAAGAAAAAAAAGGTCAAATATTACAAGAAGGAATCAATGAATTAGGAGCTGCCTCTTCTTGGTTAGCAGCAGCCACTTCTTATAGTACAAACGATTTTCCAATGATTCCTTTTTATATTTATTATTCAATTTTTGGTTTTCAACGAATAGGTGATTTATTTTGGGCGGCTGGTGATCAGCAAGCAAGAGGTTTTTTGATTGGAGGTACATCTGGACGGACTACTTTAAATGGTGAAGGATTGCAGCATGAAGATGGTCATAGTCATATACAATCTTTAACGATTCCAAATTGCATATCTTATGATCCTTGTTTTGCTTATGAAGTTGCTGTTATTATTCAAGACGGGATAAGACGAATGTATGGAGAAATGCAAGAAAATATATACTATTATATTACTACTACTAATGAAAATTATCATATGCCAGAAATGCCTAAGGGAATTGAAAAAGGAATATGCCGAGGCATTTACAAATTAAAAACTTTATTAGGAACTTCATTAAAAGTTCAATTGATGGGTTCTGGAGCTATTTTACGTTCAGTTTGTGAAGCTGCTGAAATTTTATTAAAGGATTATTCTATTACTACTGATATTTATAGTGTTACATCATTTACAGAGTTAGCTAGAAATGGATCAGATTGCGAAAGATGGAATATGCTTCATCCTGGTCAAGAAAATAAAATAGCATATATAAAAAAAGTAATGAACACAGCTCCTGCAGTTGCTGCAACAGATTATATGAAATTGTTTGCTGAACAAATTCGTCATTTTATTCCAGCAATTAAGTATTATGTTTTAGGGACAGATGGTTTTGGTCGTTCAGATAGTCGTGAAAATCTTCGGGATCATTTTGAAATAAATTCACATTATATCGTAGTAGCTGCATTAAGTCTATTAGCAGAATTGAATAATATTAGTAAAATTGTTGTAGAAGATGCAATTATTAAGTTTAACATTAACATAGATAAAATTAATCCTCGTTTATCTTGATAGGTAAAAAAAAGTGGATATCGAAGTAAAAGTACCAGATATTGGTTTAGATGAAGCAGAAGTAACAGAGATATTAGTGACAATTGGTCAAAAAATAGAATTAGAGCAAGGATTAATTACTATAGAAGGAGATAAATCTTCTATAGAAATACCTTCACCTTTTTCAGGAATTGTTCACAATATTAATGTTAAAATTGGAGATAAAGTTAGAACTTCTTCGATTATAATGATTCTTAAAACTAATGTTATTCATGATACTAAAAAAGAAGAAAATTTCCAAAAAATTAAAAAAACAAATTTATTAAATAATAATAATATTGATATTGATGTCAACAGAAAGATTAAAAATAAAAATTTATTTCATGCTACACCAGTTATTCGACGTTTAGCAAGAAATTTAAATATTGATCTAAATAAAATAAATGGTTCTGGTCGTAAAAATCGAATTTTGAAAGAAGATATAATACTATATAAAAAAAATAATTTTTCTGAATTGGGAAAATATAATATTTCAATAGAAAGTTACTCAAATTCTAATCATATAGAAAACGAGAAAATAAAGCTCACTTCTATTCAAAAATTAGTTGGTCATAATTTGTATCAAAATTGGATAAATGTGCCTCATGTAACTCATTTTGATGAAGCTAATGTTACAATATTAGAAGCTTTTCGTAAGAAGTATAATAATGAAAAAAAAGAAGAAAAACATGGTAACAATATTACTATGTTAGTTTTTATTATAAAAGTAGTATCTTATGCTTTAGAAAAGTTTCCGATTTTTAACAGTTCTTTATCTTTAGATAAAGAATCAATTATCTTTAAAAAATATATTAATATTGGTGTTGCTATAAGTATAAAAAACGGATTAGTTGTACCTGTTTTAAGAGATGTTAATAAAAAAAATATTACTCAACTGTCTAATGAATTAATATTGATGTCAAAAAAAGCACGTGAAGAAAAGTTAAGCTCATCAGATATGAAAAAAGGATGTTTTACAATATCTAATTTGGGAAGTATCGGAGGATCTTGGTTTTCTCCAATTGTAAATTCTCCAGAAGTCGCTATTCTTGGTGTTTCAAAATCCACAATAAAACCATTTTGGGATGGAAAAAATTTTGTTCCTTCTTTAATGTTACCATTGTCTTTATCATATGATCACCGTGTAATAAATGGAGCAGATGCTGCTTATTTTATGACGTTTATCAGAAAAGTACTGTCTGATATTCATTTTTTAATCATGTAATTTTATAAAATTTCATTTTAATGATTTTTTTTAAAAATTTTTTATTAAAGAGGTTACAATGCACCAAGAAATTCATGTACAAGTTGCAGTAATTGGTTCAGGTCCATCAGGATATTCCGCTGCTTTTCGATGCTCTGATTTAGGTTTAGATACCATTTTGATAGAGCGATATGACACGTTAGGAGGCGTTTGCTTAAATGTTGGATGTATTCCATCTAAGTCGTTATTACACATAGCTAAAGTAATAAAAGAAGCAAAAGAGCTGTCTGATACAGGAGTTTTTTTTGATAAACCAGTAATTAATATAGAAAAAATTAGAAATTGGAAGAATAGTGTTATACATAAATTAACTAGTTCATTGTCTCAAATGAGAAAAAAAAGAAATATTAAAATTATTCAGGGACATGCAATTTTTGATTCTAATAAAAATTTATTCGTTAAAGGAATAAAAAATGATTTAACTATTCATTTCGAAAATGCAATTATTGCAACAGGTTCAAAACCTATAAAATTACCTTTGATGTCTGAAAATAATTCTATGATATGGGATTCTACTGATGCTTTGTTATTAAACAACATACCTAATCGTTTTTTAATTATAGGAAGTGGAATTATTGGTTTAGAAATGGCAACAATATATAGCGCTTTAGGGTCAAAAGTTGACATAGTAGATCGATTTCAACAGTTTCTTCCTGCGATTGATCAAGATGTTACCAACGTATATTTAAAAGCAATGAATAAAAAATTTAACATATTATTAAATACTCATGTGGAGAAAGTGAATTTTAAAGATAATGTTTTATCAGCAAAAATAATAAGAGAAAGCGGATCTGAAGATCACTTAAACTATGACGCGATATTAGTTGCTATAGGAAGAAAGCCTAATATTGATGCTTTGGGTCTCGATCGAATAGGATTAAAGATTAATGATCTTGGTTTTATTGAAGTAAATCAACAATTAAAAACAAATGTAAAAAACATTTATGCTGTTGGAGATGTAACTGGAATGCCTATGCTAGCTCATAAAGGAATACATGAAGGGCGCATTGCGGCAGAAGTCATTTCCGGAAAAAATCATTATTTTGAACCTAAGGTAATTCCATCTGTAGCATATACGGAACCAGAAATTGCTTGTGTTGGAGTGAGCGAGAGAGAAGCAATTAAAAAAAATATAAACTATGAAGTTGCAAAGTTCTCATGGAGTGGATCCGGAAGAGCGATGGCATCTAATTGCAGTGTAGGATTAACAAAATTAATCTTTGATAAAAATAATAATCAAATTATTGGGGGATCTATAGTAGGAACTAATGCGGGAGAGCTAATTGGTGAAATTGGATTAGCAATTGAAATGGGATGTGATTCAGAAGACATTGCATTAACTATTCATTCACATCCTACTTTAAATGAATCTATTGGTTTGGCTTCAGAAATTTTTCAAGGAACAATTACTGATTTATTAAATATAAAGAAAAATAAATAGGAATTAATATTTACGTAAAAAAGAAAAGATTATATAAAAATTGATCTTCTTTTTTTTACGAAAATATTATTTGATATTTTGATTTTTTAAAAAAATTTAATTTTTTCTCAATAAAACATATTCTATAACTAAAAAATGTATTTTTTAAACAAAAATTTTTTATTTTAACAATTATATTCTATTAGGTTTTGACATTGAAATATTTTTTCCATAATATATTTCTTTCATTTCTTTTAATACTAAACGAGTAATGTGAGAACGTTCTTCTTGTTTTATATCTTCTAAACTAGCGTTAAATAAATAATTTTTTAAATCAAATTCTTTAATTAACATTCGAGTATGAAAAATGTTTTCTTGATGTATATTAACATCAAACATTTTATACATTGATTTAATGTCGTTAGACATAAAATTTTGAACAGAATTAATCTCATGGTCGATAAAGTGTTTAATTCCATAAATATCTCTAGTAAAGCCTCGTACTCGATATTCAATAGTTACAATGTCTGATTCTAATTTATGTATCAGATAATTTAAAGCATTAAGAGGAGATATAATTCCGCATGTTGAAACTTCAATATCAGCGCGAAAAGTACAAATTCCATTTTGAGGATGACTTTCAGGATACGTATGTACACAAATATGACTTTTATCTAAATGAGCAAGAACAGAAGATGGTAATATATTAGTATTATTTAAAATATTAATTTTATCTGAATGTATTGGTTCTTCACATACTAAAATAGTGACACTTGCGCCTTGAGGTTCGTAGTCTTGATAGCATATATTTAAAACGTTAGCACCAATAATTGAACAAGTTTTTTTTAAAATTTTAGTCAACCGAATAGCATTATATTGTTCATCAATATAAGAAATATAGCTATTTCGCAAATAATTAGTATTTGTATAACAAATGTCATAGATACAAAAACTTAGGCTTTTAGTTAGATTATTAAAGCCATGCAATTTTAGTTTTTGCAATTTCTTTGCTCTCTTTTATGAAAGGATTTTTAACTTTTATCTAATGTGTTGAGAATATATTGAGGTAGATTAAAGCTATTCATATGAATTTTAGCATTATAGTAATTAAAGTATAACTGTTTGTTTTTTATTTTTAATTTTAAATCTTTAAAATTAATTTTACGCCATGCTTTATGATCAGTTCCCCAACAAAAAAGCATTGTTCCTCCGTAATAAGTTGGAACATGTGCTTGATAAAATTGTACATCATAAAAATATTTTTTTAATTTTTTGTAAGTAAGAAGAATTTCTTTTTTTTGAAGAAAAAAAACACCATTTTGTGATACAAAAATTCCATTTTTAACTAGACGTTTTTTGCAATTGGAATAAAATTCTAATGAGAATAGTTTTTTACCGCAGCCAATAGGGTCTGTTGAATCTGATATAATTAGATCAAATTTTTTTTTTGTATTTTTAATAAATATTGATGCGTCATCAATAATTAATTTTAAACGAGAATCATTATAAGCATTTTTACTGTGATTAGGAAAATATTTTTTGCATAAACTAATAATATTTAAATCAATTTCAACCATAGTTATGCTTTCAATATTCATGTGACGACATACTTCACGCAGTATTCCTCCGTCTCCACCGCCTATGATTAATACTTTTTTTATTGATTCATGAGAAAATATAGGAACGTGAGTTAACATTTCATGATATATAAATTCATCTTTTTCTGTTGTTTGAACCACTCCATCAATTGTCATAATTTTTCCCATAATAGAATTTTTAAATATTTTTACTTCGTGATATGGTGTTTTGTTTTCATATAATAATTGATCTATTAAAAAATATTGCCCAAGATTATTGTAAAGTTTTTCATGCCATATTTTTTGATTATGCATGGTTATTAAGTATCCTACAAAATATAGAGTTGTAAATTATTTAAAGATGAATGCTATAAATTTGAACATAGTTAAAATAATATAATTTTTATTAGATTTTTTTAAAAAGAATGATAGTTATCTTTCATAATAATTTTTTCTTAAAATATTATAAAACATAAAAATATAAATTCTGTTGTAAATTAAATCATTTATTTAATTATTTAAGATTAATGACATTTTCCAATACAATTTTAACTGCTTTTGAAGATTTATTTGATGCAATGGAAATATTTTTTTTAAAATTTTTAGTAGCACTGTTATCTGAAAAGTCAGATATTGATTTTATAGCTATAAAAGGAACATTAAATTTATAACATACTTGAGCTATTGCAGCAGATTCCATTTCAACAGCTATTGCGGAAGGAAATAATTTTTTTAATTTTTTTACATAGGAACAATCTCTGACAAAAGAATCGCCGCTAATGAGTAATCCATTAAAAAAATTAAATTTAAATTTATAAAAAATTTTTTTAAAAATGTTGTATATGTTAGAATTTATAACAAAATTTTTGGGAAAACAAGGAACTTGTCCAAGATCATATCCAAAATTAGTTAAATTGACATCATAGTAACATATTTTTTTAGGAAAAATAATGTCTCCTACATGTAGCGATTGATGCAAGCTTCCTGAAGAACCATTGTTAATAATAAGATCAGGTTTATATAAATTAATAAGAAGCATAGTTGACATACTGGCACACACTTTTCCTATTCCAGATTTAATCAGTATGATATTAATTTCTTTAAATTTTCCTTTATAAATTTTAAAAGATGATATTTTTTTTTTTTGATATGGATATAAGATATTTTTTAATGTTTTAATTTCGTCTTCAATAGCTGCTATTATTCCAATTTTCATATTTTTTAAATATTTATGTGTTATAAAATAAAATGCATAAATAATAACTAATACACAATAAAATGTATACGTTTTAAATGCTAAATGATGAACCACATCCACATGTATTTTTTGCATTGGGATTAGAAATTATAAATTTTGAACCTTCTAAGTTTTCTATATAGTCAATTTCTCCGCCATACAGGTACTGCAGACTAATAGGATCAATGATTAAATCAGTATTGCACTGATTGATAATTATATCATCTTTATTAATCTTGTCGTCCAAAATAAATTGATATTGAAAACCACTGCACCCACCTCCGCTAATATATACTCTTAATTTTAAATTTTTATTTTTTTTTTCTAAGATCAGATTTTGTATTTTTTGAGCTGCTTTATCAGAAAAATTAATGTATTTTTTAATTTTATTTTTCATTTTTTTCTCAAAATATTTTATATGATATTTATAAAACAATTTTTTTATTTTAATGTAAAAAATTTTATATATTTATACAGTGTAAATGATATTTGTTAAATTTAAATAAGTTAATAAAAAAATTATTAATGTTAATTAATAAAATATTTTTAATTAAATTAAAAAACAATTTTAACATCAAAATCAAAAAAATATTAGAAATCTTATTTTCTATATTTTAGATAAATGTGTAAAATCCATGCGCCGATAGATTCTTGACTATTCATTGGCGCAGGTTATTTGCAAATTAATATAACATAATTATACTTATTTAAAAAAATATATTGACTGTATTAAATAATTTTTTATCAAACAACTATTTTCGTTAATTAATATATATTTATTAATTCAATAAATCCTTAAAAGATATTAATCAGATTTTTTTCTGAGAAAGGAAGGAATATCTAAATATTCTGTTTCTCTGTTTTTTTTATGTTCTTGTTTTATCGCATCTATCTTTATGTTTTTTTTGTCTGATATATTTAGAGATTTATTTAAATATTGGTAACGATAATCCATTAATATTTTTTTAGAAGATTTATTTTTTTCTTGATTTATATCTGCACACATTTCCATTCCAATACCTGTAGCTACTACTGTTACACGAAGAGTGTCATTCATGTCTGGATCTAATGAGGTTCCTATGACTACTGTAGCATTGTCTGAAGCGAAAGATCTAATTGTATTTCCTACTGTTTCAAATTCATCTAGTTTTAAGTCAAATCCGGCAGTAATGTTAACTAAAACTCCACGAGCGCCTGAAAGATCTATATCTTCTAATAAGGGACTTGATATAGCTATTTCAGCGGCCTCTTCTGCTCGGCTCTCTCCTGAAGAAATTCCAGTTCCCATCATAGCATATCCCATTTCCAACATTACGGTTCGAACGTCAGCAAAATCAACATTCATTAATCCTGGTCTTGTAATTAACTCTGCAATACCTTGTACAGCCCCTTTTAAAATGTTATTAGCAGCACTAAAAGCATCTAATAAGGAGATTCCTCTACTTAAAACTTTTAATAATTTATCATTAGGAATAGTAATTAAGGAATCTACATATTTAGATAATTCAACAACTCCTTGATCTGCTACAATAATTCTCTTTTTCCCTTCAAAATTAAAAGGTTTAGTTACTACCGCAACGGTTAAAATACCTAATTCTTTAGCTATTTCAGCCACTACAGGAGCAGCTCCAGTTCCAGTTCCGCCTCCCATTCCAGCTGCTATAAAAACCATATCAGAACCTTCGAGAGCTGATTTAACTAATTCTTTATCTTCTTCTGCTGAAGTTTTTCCAATTTCTGGATTGGCTCCAGCTCCTAATCCTTTAGTTATATTGTTACCTATTTGTATAGTTTGCTCTACTTCTATTTTTCTTAAAGCTTGAGCATCAGTGTTGATTGCAAAAAATTCAACTCCTTCAATTCGTTCACGTACCATATGCTCTACTGCATTTCCCCCTCCACCTCCAACACCAATTACCTTAATTATTGCATTATTACTTAATTCTGAAGGCTCAAACATGATCTGATTCCGTTTATCTATTTTATATTATATAAAATTACTGAATACAATTCTTTAGAATTCTTTTTTAAACCAATTATTAATTTTTTGAATCCATGATTCAATGAAGGAATATTTTTTGTATGTATCCTTCATATGAAAATAAGATTCTTTCCCATATTGCAACAATCCAATTGTTGTTGAATAGCTTGGTTCTTTTATTTGTTCTGTTAATCCAGAAACATTCAAAGGATCTGCAATTCGAACTGGTTTATAAAATATTTTTTCTGCGCATTCTGATAAAAGTTCAATATTAGAAGCTCCTCCTGTAAGTACAATTCCTCCAGATAATTGATATATTTCTCTATTTTTATATAGTTTTTTTTGAATGTGAATGATTCTTTGGTTTACTAAAGATAATAATTCAATATATCTTGATTCAATTACTTCTATTAATGAATCTTGTTTTACATTTTTTTCAAGATGCCCATTCAAATTATAAAAATCAATATTTTTAGATGCGCTATTAGATGATTTTTTTGCAGAACCGTATTGAATTTTGATAGTTTCAGCATGACTATTCGAAGCACTAAAAGCATAAGCAATATCGCTGGTTACTGTATTTCCTGCATATGGAATTACTTGGCTATCTTGTATGGATCCATTAATATAAATAGTAAAATCCATTGTCCCTCCTCCAATGTCAATCATACATACTCCAAGTTTTTTTTCATCTTCAGTTAGTACTGCTTTGCTAGATGCTAAACCTGAAAAAATAACTTGATCAACTTTTAATCCGCATTTCTCTACAGCTTTAACCATGTTTTTGGCTATGCTGTGATGACAAGTAATTATATGAACTTTAACTTGCATACGCATCCCAGATAAACCTATAGGATTTTTTATTCCAGACTGTTGATCAATGGAATATTCTTGAGGAATTACATGCAATATATGATGTTCATTAAGAATCTGAACAGATTTTGCAGTATGTATAACATTTTCGATATCTTTTTTTGTTACTTCATCTTCATCAATGGGAACTATTCCTATTTCATTTTGGCAATTGATATATTTACTAGATAACGATAAGTATACTGAATTTATTTGGCAATTAGATGTAATTTCGGCTTGATTTATAGATTTTTTGATGCATTTTACCACTGCATCCAGATTATTAATACGACCTTTATCCATTCCTTTAGATGAGCATGTTCCAATCCCAATTACTTTAATTTCACCATTGTCAATAATTTCTCCTACTAAAGTTGTAACTTTAGTGGTTCCAAGTTCTAATGCGACTACTAATTTTTTATCTTTTGACGTGATCATCGCTCTTTGACCTGTACTCTATTTCTTTGATAACAAAATATTGTCTTTTTACATCTATCTAATTTTGAGACTTTGATTATATGTTATCTTTATTCAAATTTATTATTTATATTTAAAATGTTTAATACTAAGTCATCAAATGAAATTCCATATTTTTTTGCTGAAATTGGGACTAAGCTTTGATCAGTCATTCCAGGAATTGTATTTACTTCTAACAACCAAAATTGATTTTTTTCGTCCAAAATTACATCAATTCTTCCGCATCCACTACATCCTATTGTTTTCCATGCTTTCATTGCTAATTGTTTTAATTCTTTTTCTTTATTAATCTCTAATTTACTGGGGCAAATATATTGCGTAGAAGAAGAAAAATATTTAGCATTATAATCATAAAAGAAATTTTTTGTAGAAATTTGAATAGTAGGTAATATTTTGTTGTTTAAAATAGATACTGTGTATTCTTTTCCCTTTAAAAACGTTTCAATAAGAACATTGTCATCATAAAAAAATGCGTGTTTTAAAGCTTTTTTAATATTTTTAGAATGATAAACTAACGTAATGCCTATACTAGATCCTTGGCTATTAGGTTTCACGAGAATTGGGAATTTTAATTTTAATATTTTTTTTATAATAGTTGGATATAAAAATTCTTTGATTTCTTTTTTTTGAAGATAAATATAAGGTCCTATCGGAAGGTTAACAGATTTCCATAATAATTTTGTTTGTAGTTTATTGATAGAAATAGAAGAAGCCATAATTCCACTTCCAGTATATGGTATATTTAAATATTCAAGAACTCCTTGAATACTTCCGTCTTCTCCTCCTTTTCCATGAAGGGCAATGTATGCTTTTTTAAAATTCTGTTTCTTCAAATGAATGATAGGAAAATCGCGAACGTCAATTGGGTACGCAGATAGTCCAGATTTTATTAAACTTTTAAGAATAGAATATCCAGACTTTATAGAAATTTCTCTTTCAGAAGAATTCCCGCCTAATAATACTGCTATTTTATTATTCATATTTTCACTTTTTTATTTTTTTAAAGATTTTATACATTATTTCTCCTATATTTCCAGCTCCTTGAATGAGAATAATGTCATTTTCATTCAGACAATTAATAATTGTAGAAAGTATTAATTTATTATTTTTTATAAAAACTGCATTTGTTTTTTTTGTTTTTTTTATATCATGATATAATGATAAGCTATCTGATCCAGAAATAAATGATTCACCTGAAGAGTATACATTTAATATCAAAAGATGATCAACTCTTGATAGCACTTTTATAAATTCGTGATACAAATCTCTTGTCCTTGTGTA
Organism: Buchnera aphidicola (Muscaphis stroyani); assembly: GCF_005080865.1. Taxonomy (NCBI): domain Bacteria; kingdom Pseudomonadati; phylum Pseudomonadota; class Gammaproteobacteria; order Enterobacterales; family Erwiniaceae; genus Buchnera; species Buchnera aphidicola. The sequence goes on from NZ_CP034861.1 coordinate 226,774, forward strand.
TCGGTGAGGTTGAAAAATCATGATTAAATTCTTTTTAGGCCAACTTATTCTTATTGTTTTAATTGTTTCAGACAGTTCTGTAGGATGATGACCATAATCGTCTATTAACATAACGGTTCCATAATAGATGTTATTATAATTAATAGAAAATGTTCCTAAAAATTCAAATCTTCTTTGAGTTCCTTTAAACTTTTTTAGTGATTTAACAATATATTTATCTTTAATTCCTTGGTATGTTGCTAAACATATCGCTGCTGATGCATTTAATGCGTTATGTCTTCCGGGTATGTTTAATGTTATATTTAAAGGAAAATGCTGTTTTCTGATTAATTTAAATTTTCCACAAAAATTTTTTTGTTCATAAAAAATTATTTGAAAATCAGCTGTTTTATCAAATCCGTATGTTAATAAATTACATTGTATTTTTGGTAAAATTTCTCGAACGGCACAGTTATCTATACATACGATGGCTATTCCATCTGATGGTATTTTATTTAAAAAATTTAAAAATGTATTTTTTAATTTTTTGAAACTTCCGTTATAATAATCAAGATGATCAGGTTCAATGTTAGTTATAACAGCTATTTTAGGACTTAAATAAAAAAAAGAGGCATCACTTTCATCAGCTTCGACTATAAAGTAAGGGCTACTTCCAAGTTGAGCAGAAGTGTTAATTGATTTTATTATTCCTCCATTAATAAAAGTAGGATTTAAACCACTTGAAATATATATTTCAGTAATCATTGAAGTAGTGGTAGTTTTTCCATGTGTTCCAGAAATCGAAATTCCAAATCTAAAGTTCATTAATGCTCTTAGTATTGTTGATCTTAATAGAACAGGAATATTCATCTTTTTAGCTGCTATAATTTCTGGATTATTTTTTTGAATTGCATTAGATATAATTATAAAATCAACATTTTTAATATTTTTTTCTGTATGCTTAAAATATATAATTGCTCCTTTTTTAATTAATTTATCTGTCATTTTGTTCTTAAATAAATCTGATCCGCTAATTTGATATCCTAATTTTATCAAAATTAAAGCAATACCACTCATTCCAGATCCACCAATCCCAATTAAATGAATTTTTTTATTTTTTTTTTAAAATTAATAAAATCATATTTCTGTAGATAATTCATGATCATTTTTTATTTTTTAATGTAAAACTCTTGAAAAATGTAAAAAATATATTTTTTATTTTTGATTAGCTATTTTACTAATTATACTAGAAATTTTTAATGCAGAATTTCGAACACCAAGAGAATACGCTTTTTTTGACATTATTAACAATTTTTTTCTGTTTAACTTTTGAATAATTTGAACAATGATTCGTGCATTAAGTTTTAATTGATCAACAATTTGTGCGGCACCAATAGAATGCAGTTCCAATGCGTTGAGATATTGCTGCTTATCTTTATGTGGATAAGGTATAAATATTGCAGCCAATCCCACTACGGATATTTCACTTACAGTTAAGGCTCCAGAACGACAAATAATTAAATCTGCCCATCTGTATGCAAGATTGATATGTTCGATAAAATTATCTATTTTATAGTTATAAAATCCATATTGATTATATTTTTTTTCTATTTTTTTTATTGAAAAATTTCCAATTTGATGCCAAATAGTAATTTTTTTTTTTAATAAAAAACAAACTTTTGGTAAAATTTTGTTTAAAATTAAAGATCCTTGACTTCCTCCCATTATTAGTATTCTCAAAGGACCTTTTCGATTTTTGAATCGATGAATAGGTTTAGGAATTTTAACAATATTTTCTCGGATTGGATTTCCTGATACTATGGCGTTTTTTAATGTTCCTGAAAATGCTTGTATATTTTTGGTAGAAATTTTAGATAAAAATTTATTTGTAATTCCTGCTACTTTATTTTGTTCATGTATGATAAGTGGAATTTTTAAATTCCAAGCGGCAATTGCTCCTGGACCAGATACATATCCTCCCATGCCTAAAATAACATCTGGAGACCAATCTTTTATAACTTTCTTAACTTTAAAATAAGAAAATAGTAAACGAACAGGAAGCGATATTAATGTTGTAAAATCAGCATTAATAAATCCTTTAATATTAATGAAAGTAATCTTTATTCCGTATTTAGGAATTACTTTAGATTCTATGCTGTTTTTTTTTCCAATCCAATGAATTTCCCATCCTTTTTTAATTAAATCACATGCGATGGACAGTCCCGGAAAAACATGTCCACCACTTCCTCCTGCCATAATAATTATTTTTTTGCAAATCATCGATCACCTTTCGAAAAAGCTTGTGATGCTCTTATTTTTGTTTCAAAATCTATTCTTAAGAGAAAAAAAATCGATATTAAATTTATTATTAAACTTGAACCACCATAACTAACTAACGGAAAAGTTAATCCTTTAGTTGGTAGAAGACCAGTAGCAGCTCCAACATTGATAAATGTTTGAAAACTAAACCATATACCGATAGAAAATGCTAAAAATCCAGAAAACACTTGTTTCTTTTTTATAGCATTTTTTCCGATATGTATAGCTCTAAAAGAAATTAAAAAAATCATTAATAGTACAAAAAAAGATCCTGCATATCCTAATTCTTCACCTATAATAGAAAATATAAAATCACTGTGAGCTTCAGGTAAATAATGAAGTTTTTGTATTGAATTTCCTAATCCTTGACCAAAAAAATGACCTCTTCCCAGTGCTATTAATGATTGTGTTAATTGATATCCATTACCGAATGGATCTTCCCAGGGATGCCAAAAAGATGTAATTCTTTTAATTCGATATGGATTCATCATTATCAATAATATCAAAGTACAAATACCTATTAAAATAATTGATATAAATTGAACTATTTTTACTCCAGAAAGAAATAAAACAGATAAAACAGTAAAAATCAACACAATTACTGTACCTAAATCAGGTTCAAGTAATAACAAAATTGATTCTAATACTATTATACATATAGGTTTTAAAAAACTCCAAAAACTATTGCTGACTTGATTAATTTTACGTGATAAATAGCTAGATACATAAAGAAATGAAGAAATTTTGCATAACTCTGAAGGTTGCATATGAAATAATCCCAAATTTATCCATCTACAGGATCCGTTTTTTGGATTTCCTATTAATAAAACAAGAAAAAGAAAAAATATGGCGATCATTAGTATTGCACTGCTATTTTTTTTCCAAAAAACCATTGGAATTTTTAAAAAAAAAATGATATTATGAATGTAATAAAAAAATAACAAATTTCTCTTTTTTCAAAAAAAAATGGATCATGATACAAACTTTCTCCTAACGGAAGAGATGCTGAAGTTATCATCACAAATCCAATAACAGATAAACTTAAAGTTAACCATAACAACATTCGATCATACAAAATAGGGCTATATTTTTTAGTACTCTTTTTTTTATTTAAATATTTTTTTTTATTATGTGATTTATTACATAAAAATTTATAGAAAAACATCAACTAATTTCCTTTACTAGTTTAGTAAAAAATTCACCTCTTTCTTGAAAATTAGAGAATTGATCCAAACTGCTGCAACCTGGAGATAATAAAACAACATCACCTGGGATAGCTTTTTTTGAAATTAAAATAACAGCTTGTTCTAAGCTTTTGATATAAATAGATTTTTTTTTATATATTTTAGCAAGACTATTTCCATCTTTTCCAAAACAATAGATTTTAATTTTTAATTTTTTAAAAAAATGCTTTAAACTATTAAAATTTGCCGATTTACTGTCTCCTCCTAGTAATAACCATATTGTCCCTTTAATTTTTAAATTTTTTAAAGCAACTTTTGTGTTTTCTACATTGGTAGATTTAGAATCATTAATCCAATGAATTTGATTTTTAAAATGTATTGTTTGAAACCGATGTGGTAAATTTGAAAAATTTTTTATTGTATTTATTGAATAATTTCTGTCAATTTTAATTTGATCGCATATTGCAATTGATACTAATGCGTTGATGTAATTATGATGTCCTTTTATTAACATTTGATTTGTATTAATAATTTTTTTATTTTTATGACATAAAAAAATTTTTTTTCTGTAATATCGAATTTGATAATTGCTGTTTTTAGTTCCAAAGCTCACGTATTTTTTTAAAGAAAATTTTTCTGAAATATTTAATATTTCATTTGAATTTATTATACAAACATCTGCGTTATTATATACAGATGTTTTTATCTTTTTATACTGTTGATATCCTTCTGGATATCGATTTATATGATCTTCACTAATGTTTAACACAACAGCTATTTTTGATTTTAAATGAAATGTTGTTTCTAGCTGAAAACTAGATAATTCAATAATGTATAAATTAGATTTTTTTTCAAGCATATTTAAAACAGGCAATCCAATGTTTCCTCCTAATGCAGTTTTGTAACCAGCATTTCTGGCTATTCTTTCAACCATTGTGGATACAGTACTTTTTCCATTAGTTCCCGTAATAGAAATAATAGGATATTTTGCTTCTCTAGCAAATAACTCAATATCACTAATAATTTCAATTTTCATTAAACGAGCTTTTTTTAAAATAGGCTTAAATGAAGATATTCCAGGGCTTATAATAATCAAATCTGATTCTAATATCCAATTTTCTTCAAGATTTCCAATTTTATACATAATGTTTTTTGGTATTTGATTTAAAAAAGTAGGTGAATGAGATTCATCTATTATTTTTGGAAGAATTCCTTTTTTTAAAAAGTAATTGATGCATGATATTCCAGTTAATCCCATTCCTAAAATTAATATTTTTTTCCCAAAATAATTGTACGACATTAATGCACCTTTATAGAAGCAATTCCAATTAGTACTGATAAAAACGAAATAATCCAAAATCTAATAATGATAATAGGTTCAGGCAATCCTTTAATTTCATAGTGATGATGAATTGGAGCCATGAGAAAAATTCTTTTTTTTCTGATTTTAAACGATATAATTTGGAGAATAACAGATATAGTTTCTATTATGAATACGATTCCCATAATGATAAGTAAAAATTCTTGGTGTAATAAAACTGCTATTGCTCCTAAAGATCCTCCTAATGAAAGAGATCCTACATCTCCCATAAAAATTTGAGATGGGTAAGTATTAAACCATAAAAAACCTAGTCCTGATCCTGCTATTGACGCGCATAATATAGTTAATTCGCTGGAATTTCTTATATAAAAAATGTTAAAAATATCAGAATAATCAGAATATCCGGTTAATAAAGAAATAAATGCAAAACCGCATGCTAATAATATTAATGGAAAAATGGCTAAACCATCTAGTCCATCCGTTAGATTTACTGCATTGCTAGTTCCTACAACAACAAAATAAGATAAAAAAATATTAAAATAATTGATGTGAAGAACTATTTTATGAAAAAAAGGGATTATAAATTGATGAGGAGTTATATTTTGCCCATATATATAAATACTATATTCAAAAATCAAGGAAACAATGGAAAGCCAGAAATATTTCCATTTTAAAGGAATTCCTTTAGAATTGTTACATTTAATCTTTTTATAATCATCTATAAAACCAATTAATCCATATCCTATTAAAACACTTATTACAGACCAAATATAGAAATTAGATAAATCAGAGTATAAAATTATAGATGTTAGTATGGAAATAATAACAAATAATCCTCCCATAGTTGGAGTGTTTTTTTTTAAAAAGTGTGTTTTTGGTCCATTTTTTCTTATGATTTGATATATTTTTAATTTTTTAAAACAATTTATAAAGAATTTCCCAATGTATATATTAAAAAAAAAAGAAGTTAATAAACTTAATATTGATCGAATTATAATGCAAGTTAATGAATGATAATCATAATTAAGATGTTGATTAATTAAAAAAAACATTTTTATTTATTCTCCTTAATCAAATGATTAACAACTTTTTCCATCTTTGAACTTCTAGATCCTTTAATTAAAATTGTAATTTTTTTCTTTTTTAAAATCATTTTTTTTAAAGTTTTTGCTAATTGACTTTGATGATAAAAATGTCTGCTATTGTTAAAAATTTGAGTAATGTTATTACTTATACTACCAATACTAAAGATTTTATTAATTTTTGATATATTTGCAGTATTTCCTATTACCTGATGATATACAATACTGTTCTTTCCTAATTCAGCCATATCTCCTGTAACTAATATTTTGTATCCTGGCATCTTTTCTAAAACTTTAATTGATGCAATCATAGATGCAATATTTGAATTATATGTATCATTAATCAGAATTTTATTAGGATTTAAAAAAGTTGTTTCTAATCTTCCTGGTATCATTGGTGATTCTAATAATCCTTTTTGAATTATGTGAAGTGGTATTTTTAAAGAAAATGCACATGCGCTTGCTGCCAGTGCGTTTGATACGCTTTGATACCCTAAAAAAGGCAATTTGATCTTTATTTTTCCATATGGAGAATGCATAGTAAAAGATGTATAAGTAACATTTGTTTTTATATCGCTAGCAAAAAAATGACTTAATTTTTTTCTTTGAGTTGAAAAATAAATAGAATTTCTGTCTTTAATTTTTTTTTTCCATTGAGAAAGATGATGACTGTCTAAATTAACAATAGCAGTTCCTTTTTCTTTTAATCCTGAAAAAATTTCTGATTTTGCTTTAGATACCCCCCATAATGATTTAAATCCTTCTAAATGAGCGTAATTAATGTTATTAATTAAAACAATATCAGGTTGTACAATATTAGCAGTATAATGAATTTCTCCAGGATGATTAGCTCCTAATTCCACAACTGCATATTTATGTTCATATGTTAATTGAAGCAATGTTAAAGGTGCTCCGATGTGATTATTTTCATTTTTAATAGTACATATTGTATTTCCATTTCTTTTTAAGATAGAAGATGTCATTTCTTTAACTGACGTTTTCCCTGAAGAACCTGTAATAGCCAGTATTTTTGCATGTGCCATATGACGAATCCAACATGCGATTTTTCCTAAAGCAATAGATGTGTTTTTTACTAGAACATGAGAAATATGAAATTTTATTTTTTCTTGAGTTAAAATAGCAGAGCAATTTTTTTTGATAGCATCTTTTATAAATGTATGCGCATTAAATTTTTTTCCAATTAAAGCAACAAATAAGCATCCAGGAATAAATTCATTTGTGTTGGTTGCAATTTCATGTATAATTATATTTTTTCCGTATAACTTTCCATCAGTAACTTCAGCAATTTTTTTTAATGATATAGGGATCATATTTTTTTCCCCATCAATTGTAATACTGTTTTTTGATCTGAGTAATTAATATATTGATTTCCAATTATTTGTTGATTTTCGTGACCTTTTCCAGCTATTAAAATAATATCATTAATTTTTGATTGAAAAAAAGCATGTGATATTGCATTTCTTCTATTTGGAATAATTAAAATTTTATCTTTTTTTTTACATCCTTTTAAAATATCCTGAATGATTTTAAATGGTTCTTCTCTTCTTGGATTATCATTAGTAATGATAACCTGATCTGATTCTTTTTCTGCAATTGCTCCCATTAAAGATCTTTTTGTTCGATCTCTCTCTCCTCCGCATCCAAATATGCACCATAATTTTTTTTTATAATTCGTTTTGATAGTTTTTAGTGTATTTTCTAAAGCATCAGGAGTATGAGCATAATCAATAATAAAAGTTGGATGATTTATACCATAAAATTGTTGCATTCTACCACATACTGCCTTTAATTGATTTACTGTACGAATTAAATCGGACAATTTATACCCTAGCTCTAAAAGACAAGCCATTGATAATAATAGATTAGTTACGTTAAAATTTCCAATTAAGTAACTAAAAATTTTTCCGCTCCCCCAGCTAGATTCAAATTTAACAAACATGTGATTATTTTTAAATTTAATATTAGTTGCATTCATCCATTTATTTGAATATTTTTTTTGTGTGTCATCTTCAATAGTGACAGCTATAGTATAATGATTAAACAGTTTTTTTAACCAAATTTGTCCATATTTATCGCTTGCGTTAAGTATTATTTTTTTTACTTTATGACAAGTAAAAAAGGACCATTTTGATTTTTCATATTCTTTCATGCTTTTGTGATAATCTAGATGATCTGGTGTTAAATTAGTAAAAATTGCAATATAAAATGGAACATTTTTCACCCGATTCTGAACTAATCCATGTGAAGACACTTCCATTGATACTAAATCAGTTTTATTTATTAATGCTTTTTTTAAAAATGATTGAATAAAAACAGCAGAAGAAGTAGTGTTCATGGTTGGTTTTAAAGATCTATGATCACCGTTTCCTAAAGTTCCCATAACTACAGATTTTTTCCCTAAGATTGTGCTCCATTGACTAATTAAATGTGCAACAGTGGTTTTTCCATTGGTTCCAGTGATTCCAATAATTTTTAATTTATTACCTGGTTCATGGTAAAATCTACTAGATAATGAAGATAGTACTATAGGAAGTTGAAAAAAATAAATTATTGGAATATTTTTAATATAGTAAAATATTCCGTGTTTTTTAAAATCTTGAGTTTCATATAATATTGCTGATACTTTATTTTGAATTGCTTCAAAAATAAATTTTCGACCATCTTTTTTTGATCCTTTAATCGCTACAAATAAATCTCCTGAACTTGTTTTTTTGCTATTTATAGTTATATTTTGAATTGCTCTTTCTGGAATTTTTTGCATCCAGGGTGATAACAAATCTTTTAAATTGTTTCTTTTCATGTAATATTTTGAGTGTTATTAAAAATAATATTTTTATTAAGACAGATAGTTAGGTTTTATATGCGTCATTTTTAGAACTGATTTCATAGTTTTACTAAACACTGGAGCTGCAACCAAACCGCCATAATACTTTTTCATTTTAGGATTATCAATAACAATTGTAAGAGAAAATTTAGGATCATGAGAAGGCACAATGCCTGCAGTATAAGCTATATATTTATTAACATAATGACCATTAGATCCTATTTTTTTTACTGTTCCCGTTTTAACCGCAACTTTATATCCTTTAATTGCCGCTTTAATACCTCCTCCTCCAGATTCGGCGACACTTTCCATCATATGAATTATATTTTTTACATATTTTTCAGGAAAAACTCTGGTTCCATGTTTAGGTTTTTTTATTTTTAAAATAGAAAGAGGACGATCAATTCCATAATTTCCAATTATAGTATACAATCTAGCCAGCTGGAGAGGAGTAACCATTAGTCCGTATCCAAACGAGAAAGTAGCTTTTTCTAAATTTGATAAAACTTTTTTATGAGGTAATAAACCATTTTTTTCTCCAATTAAACCTAAATTTGTTGGTTTTCCTAATCCAAATGCTTTGTAACTATTTAATAATTCTGAAGTAGACATAGATAATGCAATTTTTGAAACTCCAACATTGCTTGATTTTTGTATAATTCCAGTGATTGTTAATTTTTTATGATAGGACACATCTTTTATTATGTGTTTATTTATTAAATATGAATTAGTATTTATAATTGAATCTTTTTTTATTATTCCTAATTTTAAAGCTTGCATAATTACTATCGGCTTAACAGTTGAACCTGGTTCAAACATATCCGTGATGGCTCTGTTTCGAATGGCATTTTTCGTTGTATGTTTTATATTATTAGGATTGTATGAAGGGCTATTAGCCATTGCTAAAATTTCACCAGTTTTTACATTAATTAAAATTGCTGTTCCTGAATCAGCTTGATTTTCTTTTACTGCCTGATTCAACTTTTGATATACAATATCTTGTAATTTTTTATTAATACTAAGCGTTAAATTATTTGCTTTAGATCCGCGAATTAAAGGTATATTTTCGACAATTTTACCTTTATTATCTTTTCTTATTTTTCTTTTGCTGGGATTTCCTGTTAAGAATAAATCAAAACTTTTTTCTATGCCTTCAATTCCTTTTCCATCTATATTTGTTAATCCGATAAGTTGAGCTGCAATCTTACCAGAAGGATAGTACCTTTTTGATTCTTCTATTGAAAAAATTCCTGGTAATTTAAGTTTCATAATATAATTTCTAATTTCAGGATGCACTTGTCTGGCTAAATATATAAATTTTAATTTAGAATCAGATTTTATTTTATTAATAATTTTTTCTAATGGAGTCGAAAGTACTTCCGATAAAGCTTTCCATTGAGGATTGGTATTGATATTTGTATATTCTGTAATTTTTGAAGGGTCAACACATACAGCATTAACTGGTACAGTAACTGCTAATGGATATCCTAAACGATCTCTTATGATTCCTCTTATATTGAATAAAGATTGTATTCTTAAAGTACGACTATCGCCTTCATATATAAGTTGATCAGGATTGATTATCTGTAAAAATAATATTTTTAGTATTAATATAAAAAATAAAAAAAAAATAAAACTGCACAATAAAAATAAACGCTGATTTACATAAATTATTTTTTTTTTTTTTTTTTACAAGAAAAAAATATTTTTTATGCATTTTTTGTGAATTGTCCATTAATGTAAATTTTTTAAAAATACTTTATGTTTACTATTTTTATGATTTATTTCTTTAATTTTTTATAATTGCTGAATTAATAGAGATAGAATATTTTTCTATTATTAAATTTCTCCATTCAGATTTTTTTTTTTTTATTTGAAGCTTAATTTTCTCATTTTGAGAAATTAATAAACGCGTATTATAGACTGTAATTACGATACAATTAGCAGATAATATAATAGATAATAAGAGTATTAAATGTATTTTACTGTATTCAAAAAAATCATTTTTAATAATTTTAGGTAAATTATATCGCTGTTTTTTCATGTTAATTATTTTTTTTAAGTTCAGCCGTTCTAAGTACAGAACTTCTAGATCTTGGATTTTTTTTTATTTCCTCTTGAGTAGGAAATAATCGATTAATAATTTTTAATCTATTTTTTTGTAAAGAATTAATTTGTTCTTCAGTAATAGGCAATCCTCGAGGAATGTATGCTTTTTTACTATTTTTTAACATAAAACTTTTTACTATTCTATCTTCTAAAGAATGAAAACTAATAATTGATATTCTTCCTCCTGGTTTTAAAATTTTAAGTGTATCTTTTAGTGCTATTTTGATTTCTTTTAACTCTTGATTAATATAAATTCTAATTGCCTGAAAGGTTCTTTTTGATGGATGCTTAAATTTATTTTTTATCGGTATAGCTGTTTTTATTATTTCAGACAACTCAAGAGTGCTAGTGATTTTTTTTATTTGATTATTTTTTTTAATAGATCGTGCTATTCTTTTTGAAAAACGCTCTTCTCCAAATTCTTTTAGTACTGAAGAAATTTGATTAACGTTGCTTTTAAATAGCCACTCTGAAGCTGTAATGCCGCAATTAGGATTCATTCGCATATCTAAAGGTCCGTCTTTTTTAAACGAAAAGCCTCTTTTTTTTTCGTTTATTTGAGATAAAGACACTCCCAAATCAAATACAATTCCATCTACTTTTCCATCTATTTGATTTGCTTTTGCATAGTCTAGTATTTTTGAAAAAGTTCCGTGAATTATTTTAAATCTTGAATCTTTAATATTATTTGCTATGGAGACAGCATAAGGATCTTTGTCAATAGAATATATTTTTCCTTTTTTTCCTAATTTTTTTAAAATTTCTAAAGAATGTCCTCCCATTCCGAATGTTCCGTCAATATAAATTCCATTAGATTTAATATTTAATGAGTTTATTACTTCTTTTTTCATTACAGAAACATGCTGTATTTTTTGGTTCATATGATAAAATTTTATGATATTTTAATTTTAATTAATTTTTTAAGATAAAGAAAGCATGGTCATTTAGACTGAATTATGACCATGTTGGATATATGATTTATTTTTTAATAAGAAATTAAATAAATTGATAATAGATATTATATTTTTAAAATTTTTTTGAAATATATAAATTTATTTAAAATACTAGTGTTTATACTAACTAAAAAATATTTATCCCCTAGAAATGCCAATAATTCCAGAACGAGAAATTTCAATTATTTCTGATATGTTACGTACTATTTTGATAAAAGAATCTAGTTTTTTTGTTGTTCCAGAAAGCTGCAATATGTATGTGGTAGAGGTTATATCTATAATTTGACCTCTAAATACGTCAGTAATATGTTTTATTTCATCTTTTTTGTAGTTGTTTAAATAAACTTTAATAAGCATAATTTCGCGTTCTATGCAAGAATCTTGTTTAATTTGAACAACTCTTAAAACATCTATTAATTTGTGAAGCTGTTTTTCAATTTGTTCAATTGCTTGCTCATTTCCTAAAGTTTGTACAGTCATTTTAGATAAGGTAGGATCTTCTGTAGGAGCTACTGTGATAGTTTCTATATTATATCCTCTTTGTGAAAAAAGACCTATGACTCGTGATAAAGCACCTGACTCATTCTCTAAAAGAATTGACAAAATTCTTCTCATTTTTAAGACCTCTCTTCTTTTTTCCTTAACCACATTTCATTCATACCACCTCCTTGGATTTGCATAGGATATACATGTTCAGAACCATCTATATCAATATCTAAAAAAACTAAATGACCATCAGACAATTTTTTTAATGCTAGCATCATTTTTTTTTCTAATTCTATAGGTTTAGTTATTTTAATGCCTATATGTCCATATGATTCCGATAATTTTACAAAATCTGGAAGTGAATTCATATATGAATGAGAATGTCGTCCAGAATAAATCATATCTTGCCATTGTTTAACCATTCCTAAAGAAGAATTATTTAAATTGATTATTAACACTGAAAGATTATATTGTCGAGCTGTGGATAACTCTTGAATATTCATTTGAATACTACCATCTCCAGTGATACAAATTACAGTTTCTTCTGGTAAGGCTAATTTAACACCCAATGCAGCAGGAAGTCCAAAACCCATTGTTCCTAATCCACCTGAATTTATCCATCTTCTTGGCTTATTAAATGGGTGATATAAAGCCGTGAACATTTGGTGTTGACCTACATCGGAAGTAATATAAGATGTTCCTTTAGTAAGTTGAAATAAAGTTTCAATGACTTTTTGAGGTTTAATACGGCTACTTTTCTTATTGTATTGCAAGCTATTAATCATTTTCCATTGATTAATTAAAGACCACCATTTTTTTAAGCAATTTATTTTTTTTTCTTTTCTAACAAGTTCTATCATTTTTTTTAATATTTGCTTTGCATCTCCTACAATAGGAATATTAGCTGATACAGTTTTAGAAATAGAAGTGGGATCAATGTCAATATGTAAAATAATAGCGTTTGGACAATATTTTTTTAGATTGTTGGTTGTTCGATCATCAAATCTTACTCCAATTGCAAAAATTACATCAGCGTTGTGCATAGTCATGTTTGCTTCGTAAGTACCGTGCATACCTAACATAGAAATGCTTTGAGAATGAGTTCCTGGAAAAGCCCCGAGCCCCATTAAAGAAGTAGCAACAGGGCAATTCATCATTTCTGCAAAAACTCGTAATTCTTCACTACTATTGGAGCTAATTATTCCACCTCCCGCATAAATAACAGGTTGTTTAGCTTTTAATAGTGTTTGAAGCGCTTTTTTTATTTGACCTTTATGTCCTTTAGTCGTAGGATTATATGATCGTATATAAACGTTGTTTGGCCATTCATAATGATATTTATTTGATATTTTTAAAATATCTTTTGGCAAATCAATAACTACTGGCCCTGGACGCCCACTAGATGCTAACCAAAAAGCTTTTTTAAAAATAATAGGAATATCTTCTGTTTTTTTTACCAAAAAGCTATGTTTAACTACTGGACGAGAAATTCCAATCATATCACATTCTTGAAAAGCGTCATAACCAATTAATGAAGAAGAAACTTGTCCAGAGATCACAACAATAGGAATAGAGTCCATATAAGCAGTTGCAATTCCAGTAATAGCGTTAGTTGCTCCAGGTCCAGAAGTAACTAATACTACTCCAGTTTTTCCGGTGGATCGAGCATAACCGTCTGCCATATGAGTTGCTGCTTGTTCGTGCCTTACTAAGACATGTTTAACTCCTCCGATGGTTTTTAGAGCATCATAAATGTCTAATACCGCTCCTCCAGGATAACCAAATATGTGATCTATTCCTTGATTAATTAACGATCGAATGACCATTTCGGCTCCTGATAACATTTCCATTTTTTCCTCCAGGATATTAAATATTAAGTTAATATATCTTAGTTTAAGATTTTTATTGTATATTCATAAAATAAGTGATTTGCTCTTCAATGAAGAGAAATTTAAAAGTTGATATATTAGGTTTATTTACACATGTATGTAATAGATATTTTATATGTTAAAATTTTATTATCTTAATTAAATTTTGAATTAATTTTATTAAGTTAATTTTAAAGATTTTTAAATTTTATATAAAATATTAACAAATATTAATTTTTTAAAATAAAGAAATTTTAAAATATTTATACTTGATTATATTGACATTTATTATGACAAATATAAAAAATATTATCAATAAAATCTACTAATCATGATTTATTTAAAATAATTGTTGTTAATCATTGTTTATTAAATTTTATAATATTTTTTTAAATCAAAAATTTTTTAAAATGAGGAGAAATCCAAGTTAAAAAAGATTTTTTTTCCTTTATGATTAAACAAGCTGCTAATTTTTCTTTTAATATTATTTTTTTTGCTTTTTCAAATCCTAATGTTAATAATCCAGTGTCCCATCCATCCGCCTCCAAAGCAGTCTTAGCAATTACACTAACTGACACCAAATTGTGTTTTATAGGAAACCCTGTGAAAGGATCAATTATATGAGAAATTTTTTTTCCATTTAATCTATAGTAATTGCGATAACTTCCTGCTGTGCTAATTGCATGGTTTTTTAGATATAGTATTAACTGTATTGCATTTTCTTGATCTGTAGGTTTTTGAATAGCGATTATTTTTGGTGGTTCTCTCAAATTTTTTATTTTAACTAACACTGCACCTCCAACAGATATCGTGTAATTTTCTATTCCTTGTTTTTGAAGAAGGTTTGATAAATGATCTACAGCAAAACCTTCTCCGAGAGAGGATAAATTAATTTTTATACTATCAATATCTTTTTCTAAAAATTTTCCATTAGAATTTTGAAATAATTTTAAATGCTGGTTTCCTATTAAATTCATGTTTTTTTTAATTTTATATAAGGAAGGAAATCTACTAGGTTTTTTTCTAATTCCAAATCCCCATATATCTATTAATGATCCAGTTGTAATATCTAATTTTCCTTGAGTTTTTTTATTTATACAAAATGCCATTTTAAGAATTTTAAAAAAATCATTACTAATCAATTGAGGTGTTTTTTTTTTACATTTATTAAATTTAGATACTAAAGATTTTTTTTTCCAAGGTGACAGCATATTTTCATCTTTATCTAATAATTTTTGGATTAAGTACTTTATTTTTTCTTTATTTATAAGTCTTAAACTTCGAAATTTTACTTGCCAATATGTACCCATGGTTTTTCCTTGTAATATAGAAACATTTTTATCTATATGATTTTTATATTTTTTATTAAAATTGTTTAATGTTAAAGAAAATAAAAATATTGATAAAAATACAGGTAATAATAGAAAATATAAAATTTTACTGATGTAAAAAAAAATTCTTTTTATCATTTTATACTCATTTTATTTTATATAATTAATGCATTGCACATTCTTAAAATAGATTTATATTTTTGAAAATTTTCAAAAAATATATTTTTTAGTTATTAATGAACACAACTTTTTTAAATTTAAAAAAAAAAATATAAATTTTTATGTCTAGATCTTAGTAGATGATGAAGTGTATAATAAAAATTTATTGTTGTGATAATATTATTTCTTTATTTACATATCAGATTGTAATTATGAGACACACAAAATGAAAAAAATAACTATAGTATTCAGCGAAGTAATGCTAGCGCTAACGCTATTACTAAGTTCAGGAATGTCTTGGAATCATTTTATTTCTAAAGAAAAAGAAAATATTCCTACTGAGCAACTAGTTCCTAGTTTAGCGCCAATGTTAGAAAAAGTTATGCCATCAGTGATAAGTATCAACATTGAAGGAAGCACTGTGGTACGAACTTCTAGTTTACCTCGTCAGTTTCAACCATTTTTTGGAGATAATTCTCCATTTTGCCAGGGAAATTCTCCTTTTAAAAATTCTCCTTTTTGTCGTTCTAATCCTCATTCTGATAATGATTCAGATAAAAAATTTAAAGCTTTAGGATCTGGAGTTATAATTAATGCAGATAAGGGATATGCTGTAACAAATAATCATGTAGTTGAAAATGCAAACAAAATTCAAGTTCAATTAAGTGATGGACGTCGTTATGAAGCTCAAATTATAGGTAAAGATGCAAGTTCTGATATTGCTTTAATACAACTAAAAAATGCGCATAATTTGCAAGCAATAAAAATTGCTGATTCTGATTCTTTAAGAGTTGGCGATTATACTGTAGCTATTGGAAATCCATATGGTTTAGGAGAAACTGTTACTTCAGGAATTATTTCGGCTTTAGGAAGAAGTGGATTAAATATTGAACATTATGAAAATTTTATTCAAACAGATGCAGCTATTAATAGAGGTAACTCTGGAGGAGCGTTAGTTAATTTGCATGGGGAGTTAATAGGTATTAATACTGCCATTTTAGCCCCTGATGGAGGTAATATCGGGATAGGTTTCGCAATTCCCGGAAATATGGTTAAAAACCTTACATCACAAATGGTCGAATTTGGACAAGTTCGGCGTGGTGAACTAGGAATAATAGGAATGGAATTGAATTCAGATTTAGCTAAGATAATGAAAATAAATGCTCAAAAAGGCGCATTTGTCAGTCAAGTTTTACCTGATTCTTCGGCTTTTGAATCAGGGATTAAAGCTGGAGACATAATTATTTCTTTAAATAAAAAACCTATTTCTAGTTTTTCTTCTCTTAGAGCTGAAGTTGGATCTTTACCAGTAAATACAAAAATGGAGTTGGGAATATTTAGAAACGGAGAAATCAAAAATATTATTGTGGAACTTAAGCATTCCTCACAGAATAGAATGGAATCAAGTAATTCATATATTGAAGGTGCTGAGTTGAGCAACTATTCATCGAATCAAATCAAAGGTGTAAAAGTAGAAAATGTGAAATTAAGTACTTTAGCTTGGAAAATTGGATTTAAAAAAGATGATATTATAGTAGGGATTAATCAGAAATCAGTAATTGATCTAAATGAATTAAAAAAAATTCTAGATACCAAACCTAATATGTTGGTTTTTAGCGTTAAAAGATTAAATAACAGTATATACTTAGTAAGTTAATAATTCTTTTATAGTTCCGCCCGAAAAATTTAAACCGGGCGGTTTTAATAAAATGTTATTTAAGATTTCTTAACATTTGATTGATTTCTACTTTACTTAAAGTTTTAGTATCTACTTTTTTTACGATGATAGCAGCATAAAGATTATAATTTTTATTTTGATCAGGCAAGCTTCCAGACACTACTACTGAATTAGAGGGTACTTTACCATAAAAAATTTTTCCTGTTTCTCTTTCATATATTTTTGTACTTTGACCAATAAAAACTCCCATAGAAATTACTGATCCTTTTTCTACAATTACTCCTTCGACTATTTCAGATCTCGCTCCAATAAAACAGTTGTCCTCAATAATTGTCGGATTGTTTTGTAAAGGCTCCAAAACTCCTCCAATTCCAACTCCTCCTGAAAGATGAACATTTTTTCCAATTTGAGCGCAAGATCCTACAGTTGACCATGTGTCTATCATAGTTCCTGAATCTATGTATGCTCCGATATTAATGTAAGAAGGCATAATAATTGAATTTTCTTTGATACAAGAACCATATCTAACTGTTGCTGGTGGAACTATTCTTACTTTTTCTATTTCAAATTGAGTTTTGTTGTATTTAAAATATTTTAGTGGAATTTTATCATAATAATTATTCTCTACTCCTTTAAATACTTTATTTTCTCTAAAATACATGTATAGTAAAACTGCTTGTTTTATCCATTGGTGAGTTATCCATAAGTTATTTTTTTTTTCTGCAATTCTAATTGATCCATTATTTAATAACTCAATAACATGATTAATTGTCTGATAAACATCAGAATCTATTTCATTAAAATTAATTGTGTTTCTTTTTATATAAGTATCTTCAATAATTTTTTTAATTTTTTTCATATTTTTTAACCTGATAGATGTAGTTAATAGATTCAATAGCAAAAACCTTACAAGTTATTTATATATTTTTAATTTATTTATTAACTAAACTTTTGCAAATTTTTTCGTTTTTTTGCCATGTTAAAATGTCGCATCCGTATTTTGTTACTAATACCGTGTGCTCATATTGTGCTGATAAAGAATGATCCTTAGTTTTTACAGTCCATCCGTCATTCAGACATTTCACTTGACTATTTCCTGCATTAATCATCGGTTCTATAGTGAAAATCATACCTTTTTTTAAAATAATGTTATTTTCTTGATTTTTATAGTGTAATACATGAGGTTCTTCATGAAAGTTTAGACCAATACCATGACCACAGTACTCTCTTACGATGGAAAAATTATTTTTTTCAACGTTTTTTTGAATAATTTCTCCGATTTTATTTAAACGAATTTTTGGCTTGATAATAAATAAGGATTTATAGAGACTTTCTTGAGCTACTTTGCACAAACGTTGAGATAAAATACTTGTTTTTCCAACATGAAACATTTTAGAAACGTCTCCATGATAACCATTTTTTACAATTGTAATGTCTACGTTAACTATATCACCTTCTTTTAATATTTGATTTTTATTTGGAATTCCATGACATACTACATCATTAACCGAAATACAAATTGATTTAGGAAATCCTTTATATCCTAAACACGCTGATTTTGCATGTTGTTTATTTGTAATATAATTATGACAAATATCATTAATTTGTTCGGTATTTATATTTGGTTGAATATGTTTTTCAATCATTTCTAATACTTCAGCCGCTAATTTTCCAGATATTCTCATTTTTTCTATTTCTGATTCTGTTTTAATAATACTATTCATAACAATTACACCATATTTTGCAATTAATTAGTTAAATACAATATGTACTTTATTAAATTTTCTAAATTTAACTTTAGAATAATTTTTTCATAAAAATGTAAAGCATTAATAATTATTAGTGTTTTTAATGATAAATATGATATAAATTATTTTATAGAAACAGTAATAATTAATTTTTAATAAATTAACCAATTTTTTGAGTTTATATATATTTTACATTATTATAAGATTTAATATCTTAAGTTTTTTATTTAAGGAAGGTATAGAAATGATATCAATGAGAGAAATGTTAAAGGCTGGTGTTCATTTTGGTCATCAAACACGTTATTGGAATCCTAAAATGAAGCCTTTTATTTTTGGATCACGCAACAAAGTACATATTATCAATTTAGAAAAAACTCTCCCAATGTTTAATTATGCTCTTGCAGAATTAAAAAAAATTTCTTTTAGAAAAGGGAAAATACTCTTTGTTGGAACTAAGAAAGCTGCCAGTAAAAAAATAAAAGAAACTGCTATTAATTGCCATCAATTTTATGTTAATCATCGTTGGTTAGGGGGAATGTTAACTAATTGGAAAACTGTTCGTCAATCTATAAAACGACTAAAAGATTTAGAAATTGAATCTAAAGATGGAACTTTCGAGAAGTTAACTAAGAAAGAAGCATTGATAAGATTCAGAGAGCTGAATAAATTAGAAAATAGTTTAGGTGGAATTAAAAACATGGGAGGGTTACCTGATTGTTTATTTGTAATTGATGCTTTGCATGAAAATATTGCCATTAAAGAAGCGAATAATCTAGGAATACCTGTTTTTGCAATAGTTGACACAAACTCTAATCCTGATGGAGTAGATTATATTATACCTGGGAATGATGATGCAATTAGATCTATTAATTTATACTTAAAATCTATAGTTTCATGTATTATTAAAAAATACCAAGAAGATTCGTTAGAAGATACATTAAAAAATCCTGCAATAGTTAAAGACTAAAAAATATAATGTAAAAATTGTAATACTAATATAAGTAAGTATTCAAAACATATTTTGTATTGAGTACTATTTTTTGTAAAAGGAGAAAATAAAATAATGATTATTGCTGTTAAATCTGATCTTATAAAAGAATTAAGGTTCCGCACAGGGGCAGGTTTTATGGAGTGTAAAAGAGCTTTAATTGAAGAAAATGGAGATATAGAATCCGCAATTGACAACTTGCGTAAATCGGGAAAAGAATTTGCTGAAAAAAAAATTAATAATGTGGCTAATCAAGGTTCAATATTTTTAAAAATCATTAATAATATAGGTGTTATGATCGAGTTGAATTGTGAAACTGATTTTGTAGCTAAAGATGAGTCATTTATTTCTTTGGGACAGGAAATAATATCTGAAGCGCTAACAAAAAAAATAAAAAAATTTAATGATTTGAAAGAAATTTTTGAAAAAAAAAGAATTGAATTAATTTCAAAATGTGGTGAAAATATTATCATAAATCGATTTCACTTTATGGAAGGTGACTATATTTCTTCGTATTTACACGGTTGTAGAATTGGTGTTTTAGTGAATGCTAATCGTTTTGATAAAAGTTTATTAAAAAATATTTCTATGCATATAGCTGCAAGTAAACCAAGATATTTACATCCTGAAAATGTCTGTCACTCTATTTTTAATAGAGAATATGAAATTCAAAAAGAATTAATTAAAAAATTTAAAAAACCATCTCATATATCGAAAAAAATTATAGAAGGAAGAATGAATAAATTTGTGAATGAAATTTCTTTAAGCAGTCAAAAATATATTATAGATTCATCAAAAACGATAGGCGAATTATTAGAAGAACATAATATTAGCATTATTTCATTTAAAAGATTTGAGATTAGAAAAAAAACAAGTAGTTAATTTAAAATTTTTATTTTTTAAAAAAATCTAAAAAAATTTTACATGAAGTATATTCAGGCAAATAATATGTCTAATAAAAAAAATCCAGTTTACCGACGTATTTTATTAAAAATCAGTGGAGAATCTTTTCAAGGAGATAACAAATTTGGAATTGATGTAAATACTGTAAAAAAATTAGCACAAGAAATTAAATTTATATCTCAACTGGGAGTTCAAGTAAGTTTAGTAATCGGAAGTGGAAATTTATTTCGTGGAGGAATATTATGTAAATCAGGAATTAACTTAGTCACATCTCATCATATAGGCATTTTATCCACAATAATTAATAGTTTAGCTATGAAGGATGCAATGCATTCTATTTCAACTAAAACTTATTTAATGTCAGCTATTCCAATAAATGGAATATGTAACATATATAACTGGGAACAAGCTATCAGTTTATTATCTAAAAATGTTATAGTAATTTTTTCTGCTGGTATAGGAAGCCCTTGTTTTACAACTGATTCTGCCGCTTGTTTACGTGGCATTGAAACTCGATCTGATATTGTCTTAAAAGGAACAAAAGTAGATGGAGTTTATTCATCAGATCCTAAAAAAGATAAGAAAGCAATTTTATATCGGCATTTGAAATATAAAGATGTTTTAAAAAAAGAACTCAAAGTAATGGATCTATCAGCTTTTATACTTGCCCGCGATCACAATTTACCCATTCGAGTATTTAATATCAATAAAAAAGGAAATTTATATCGAATCATAATTGGCAAAAACGAAGGTACACTGATTCATTCTTAATAAATAAAATTTTTATTTGAATTATTCTACAAATTAATTTTTTAAAACTAAAAAAATCTATTATATAGGTAATCATGTGATTAATCAGATTAAGATAAATACTAATAAAAAAATGGAAGTGTGCGTTCAGACTTTTCAAAACTATGTAAATAATCTTAGAACTGGAAGAGCATCTCCAGCGTTTCTTAACAGTATTTGTGTTGAATATTTTGGCTCTCAAGTTCCTTTGCGTCAAATATCTAATATAGTAGTGGAAGATTATCATACTTTAAAAGTTAATGTTTTTGATCATTCAATTATACCAGTAGTAGTGAAGTCTATTTTAAATTCGAATCTTGGTTTAAATCCCATTGTAAATAATGAAGACATTCGAATTCCAGTACCAGCGCTGACTGAAGAGAGGAGAAAGCATCTTATTAAAGTAATACGAAGCAATGCAGAGCAGAGTCGAATTTGTGTTCGAAAAATTAGGAGGGATGCTAATGAAAAAATTAGTAATTTTTTAAAAAATAAAGTTATTAGTTCAGATGAAGAGCGTATTTCAGAAAATTATATTCAAAAAATAACAGATAAATACATTCAAAAAATTGATTTGATTTTATTAAAAAAAAATAAAGAATTAATGAGCTTTTAGTATTTTTTATTGTACAATAAGTTTATATAGCCTGCTTATTTAATTAAAATACTTTATTTTAAAGACAGAATATTATTTTCTTAAAAAGAATTTTTATGAAAAAAATAACTATTTTAGGATCAACAGGTTTTGTTGGAATGAGTGCTTTGTCAGTAATTAGAAATAATCCAACTTTGTTTCAAGTAGTTGCTTTAGTAGCCAACAAAAATATTATTACTATGTTACAGCAATGTAGATTTTTTACTCCTAAATTCGTCGCAATGAGAGACGAAAAATCTGCTAATATACTTAGAAAAAAATTAAAATTCTTAAACATAAAAACACAAGTTTTATCTGGAAAGAAAGCTATTTGTCATTTAGCATCTTTAGATGAGATAGATCATGTAATAGCTGCTATTGTTGGAATATCGGGTTTAATGCCAATTTTATCAGCTATATATTCCAGTAAAACGATACTTTTAGCTAATAAAGAATCTTTAATTA
Organism: Buchnera aphidicola (Muscaphis stroyani); assembly: GCF_005080865.1. Classification (NCBI taxonomy): domain Bacteria; kingdom Pseudomonadati; phylum Pseudomonadota; class Gammaproteobacteria; order Enterobacterales; family Erwiniaceae; genus Buchnera; species Buchnera aphidicola. The sequence continues at coordinate 249,615 of NZ_CP034861.1, forward strand.
CATGCGGTCATTTTTTTATGAGAGCTTTATCTAAAAATAACTCAAAAATTATTCCTATAGACAGCGAACATAGTGCTATTTTTCAAGTTTTACCCTCTAAAATTCAAAATAGTTTAGGTAAGTGCAATTTAAAAAATTATGGAATAAAGTCTGTCATTTTAACTGCTTCTGGAGGTCCTTTTTATAATTCACCGTTTTCCGAATTGTCTTCTGTGACCCCGAAACAAGCATGTGCCCACCCAAATTGGGTTATGGGTAAAAAAATATCAGTAGATTCAGCAACTATGATGAATAAAGGTTTAGAATATGCCGAGGCTAGATGGTTATTCAATGCTTCACATTCAGAAATTGAGATCTTAATTCATCCACAATCAGTCATTCATTCTATGGTTAAATATTGTGATGGTTCTTATTTAGCTCAATTGTCAAGTTCTGATATAAAAATTTCAATTGCATATGCTTTATCTTGGCCAATTCGTATTGATTCTGGATCTAGTTTTTTAAATCTTGAAAAGATGCAAAATTTATCTTTTTTTGAACCTGATTTTAATCAATTTCCATGTTTAAAATTAGCTATAGATGCATTTTCTAACGGTCAGTCTGCTATGATTGTTTTAAATGCCGCAAATGAAAGTGCAGTTAAAGCGTTTTTAAATTTCAGAATTAGCTTCATTAAAATTGCTGAAATTAATAGCGACGCATTAATGTCTTTTTGCTTTAAAGAACCTAATTCTATTGAAGAAGTTTTAGATATAGATAGAAAAACAAAAATTTTAGTAGAAAAAAAAATAGCATCTTTAGAGTTTTAATTTTTTAAAAAATATTGTTTATAATCATAAAATATTACACAATAAGCTCAAAATATTCAGTTTTTAAGAGAAACTTATATAAATATTATGCTAAATATACCTTCATTAAAAAATAAAAAATGTTTAATAGGTAAAAATCCTCATCACGTTGCAGTTATTATGGATGGCAATGGTCGTTGGGCAGAAAAAAAAGGGAAAATGCGTGTTGTAGGTCATCAAGAAGGTTTGAAAGCAGTCAAAAAAGTAGTAAAATTTGCATTCATTAAAAAATTAAAAATATTAACTTTATATGCGTTTAGCAGTGAAAATTGGAAGCGTTCAGAGTTAGAAATAAAAGCACTTATAAAGTTGTTTTTATTTGCTTTAAATAGTGAAATTCATAATTTAACAAAATATAATATTCGTTTAAAAATTATTGGAAACTTAAAACATTTTAATAAAGATTTTCAACATTGCGTTCAGAAAGCAGAAGAAATTACTCTAAAAAATAGTGGTTTGCTTTTAAACATAGCTATAAATTATGGTGGACGATGGGATATTATCCAAGGAATAAAAAAAATTTTTAATAGAATTCAACAAAAAAAATTAAAATTAGAAAAAATAAATGAAAACATGTTTTCTCAATATTTATCAACCGGAAATTCATTACCAGTAGATTTAGTTATTAGAACCGGAGGAGAAAAAAGAATAAGTAATTTTTTACTATGGCAAATAGCATATTCTGAGCTATATTTTACTGATGTTTTATGGCCTGATTTTAATCAATATATTTTTCAAGATGCCATTAATTTTTTTATTTCCAGAAATCGTCGATTTGGAGGATGAAATTTTGATTAAAAAATTTTTTATTTTATAACTTTAACTATTTCAAATATATAAAATATTATCAAATAAATAATAAGATCTATTTCAGGAAAAATTATAATGATAATGAAAATTAAATATATTTTCATATCTTTTTTAATATTTTTTAGCATTAATGTTTATGCTGAAAATTTATTATCTGTATCAAATATTAAGTTTCAAGGTTTAGTAAATTTATCTAAAGATGAAGCGTTAAATACTATTTTGTTTAAAATTGGAAGCAAAGTATCTAAAAAAGATATTAAAAATAGTATTCATGCTTTGTTTAAGACTGGTAAATTCGATAATATTTCAGTTTCATATAAAAGTAAAACTATTATTTTCAAAGTTAAAGAAAAGCCAATTATTTTCAGTATTAATGTTACAGGTAACAGTATAGTTCAAACTGATGTTTTAAAAAAATATTTAACTCAATTAGGCATTGAAACTGGTGGCTCTTTAAATTCTTTTTTAATTAACTTATTTATTCAAAATATAAAAAATTTTTATTATGAAATGGGAAGATATCAATGTAATGTTAAAATATTAAAAACATTTTCTTTTAATAATATTGTAAATTTAAAAATAGTAATTTATGAAGGTGAATTAACACAAGTTAAAAGCATTAAAATAATTGGAAATAATGATTTTTCTGAAGAAAAATTAATGAAATTGTTTCAATTAAAAGATCATAAACCTTGGTGGAATTTATTAGAAAAATGTACTTATTACTCAAACAAATTACAGATTGATTTAAATAATTTAAAAAATTTTTATTTAAACAAAGGGTATTTTTATTTTCATGTAAGAAGCAAAAAAATCAATTTTTCTAAAGATAAAAAAAATGTTAATATTTTAATAGATATTTCAGAAGGAAAAAAGTATAAAATATCTAATTTTTTTATAAACGGTGATTTATTTCATTATTATGAATTCATTAAAAAAATTGTTAAAATAGATAAAAATACACTTTATAATCAAGAAAAAATTAATCTTATAGTAAATAATATAAAAACATTTTTATTAGAACATGGTTACTTAAATTCTAAAGTTGAAGTAAATCCTGAAGTTAATCACATTAATAAAAAAATAGTATTGAATTTTAACATAGATTTAAAAAAACGTTATTTTGTAAATAAAATAATTTTTAGTGGAAATGAATTAACTCAAGATAAAATTTTGCGTCGTGAAATAAAACAGATAGAAGGTGAATATTTTAATAATAGATTAGTTGAATCCGGTCGAGTATCATTAGAACAAACTAAATATTTTAGAGATGTATCTGTTGCGACAGACATGGTTTCTAATTCTTCAAATAAAGTTAATGTTATTTACACGGTAAAAGAAAAACCCACTGGTTCTTTAAATTTCGGCGTAGGATATGGAATAGATAGTGGGTTAAGCTTTAACTTCTCTGTTTCTGAAGATAATTTATTTGGTTTAGGAAACTCTTTAAAAGCCACGGCAGTAAAAAACAACAATCAAAAATATATTGATTTCTCGACGTTACATCCATATTTTTTTTCTAACAATATCAATTTCAGTAGTAGAATTTTTTATAGTGACTTAAAATATAATTTAAGTAATATTTCTTCTTTTATGAATAACACTTATGGTCTAGAAAGTGATCTGAGTTTTTTAGTAAATGATTTTAATACGATCAATTTTGGCTTTGGATATACTCATAACAATATTTTTTATTTAGATAAACCAAAATCTTATTTAAACAAAATAAAAATAGTTTCAGACGACATTTTTTTTGATAATGTAGTAAGTGATTTTACTTTAAATTATGCTTGGTCGTACGAAAATCTAAAATATTTATATTTTCCTATTTCTGGAAATCAAATTCACATAAGTGGTAAAAATACAATTCCAGGTTCAGACAATAGTTTTTATAAGTTAGTGTTAGATGGAGAAAAGTATGTTCCATTAAATAAATATAAAAATTTTATATTAATGAATCATGTTCGATTAGGCGTAGTAAATAGTTTTAATTCAAAAAAAACACCTTTTTATGAAAATTTTTATTCTAATAGTTTAAATAATGTTCGCGGTTTTCGTGCCAATACTATTGGTCCTAAAAAAATTGATAATACTGATAATATAAACGTTTGCAATAAATACAAAAATAATAATATTTGTGAATCAATTGATTCTATTGGAGGAAACGCTTTAATCATGACTAACGTAGAACTGATTACGCCTATTCCTTTTATAAATCCAATTTATACTAAATTTTTTAGGTCTTCATTTTTTTTTGACGCAGGCGGTGTTTTTGATTCTGGATTAAATCATGATGATAAAAGTATAAATTTATCTGATATTTCTAACAATATTTCTTCTGATAATAATATATATGCGTCTATTGGTTTTTCTTTTCAGTGGTTTTCACCTCTTGGTCCTTTAGTTTTTTCTTATGCTTTTCCTATTCAAAAAAATAAAAATTATCAATTAGAACCGTTTCAATTTAACATTGGTAAAAATTGGTAGTATGATTAGTATCATCTTAAATATTAGTGTAAAATTTTTTTTCAAAGTGTATTAAATACATCATTTATTAAAAAATATTACTGAAATATAATTTTTTTTATATGTTAATTATTCATACATTTAATAAAAATATATTAATAAACAATTTTATCATGCTTATAAAAAATAAGATTATATTTAAAATAAGGAAAATTTTTTTGAATTCTTATCATTCTAATATCAATATAAATAATATTTTTAAAATTCTACCACATCGATATCCTTTTCTTCTTATCGATCGAGTTTTAAAATTTAAAAAATTTAAATTTTTACACGCTATTAAAAATTGTACTATAAATGAACCTTTTTTACAGGGTCATTTTTTTCAAAAACCAATTTTTCCTGGTGTTTTAATTATTGAATCTATGGCTCAAGCTGCAGGAATTTTGATATATAAAAGCATAGGAAAGCTAGACATAAATAAATTATGCTATTTTATAGGAATTGATAATGCTCGTTTTAAAAAAAATGTCATACCTGGTGATCAAATGTTTATAAAAGTTGATTTATTAAATTCTACTAAAAATATAAATAAGTTTAAAACAATTGTTACAGTTAATAAAAAAATTGTTTGTGTTTCTACAATAATTTTTTTTATTAAATTTATAAATTAAATTAGATTTATTTTTTTATTTTTTAAGATTTAACTTTAAATAAAAATAAAAAATTAATTTATTTAAAGCATCTACGTTTGAAGGTAATATATATTAATTTTTTAACAATTGCATACTATATGTTGTCATGTTAAATAAATTTTTTATAACTTGGATAAAGAATGATTGATCCTCAATTTGTACATCTTCATGTGCATAGCGATTACTCTATTATTGATGGTTTATCTAAACCAGAAGATTTAGTAAAAAAAGCAGCATTATTAGGAATGAAAGCATTAGCTATTAACGATTTTAATAACTTATACGGTGTAATAAAATTTTATAATACTGCTCATACATTCGGATTAAAACCCATTATTGGAGTAACAGTAAAATTTTTTTCTGAATATAAACAATATAAGCTGACTGAATTAGTTTTGTTAGCTGTTAATCAAAAAGGATATAAAAATTTAATTTTAATCATTTCAAAATCTTTTAAAAAAGGTTACATTGATAATTATAGTATAACAATAAAAAAAAAATGGCTTTCAGAAATAAATGAAGGATTAATTGTACTTTCTGGTGGGTGCAAAGGTGAAATCGGAAAAGCTTTACTATATAATCATAAGCGCATAACATCTGATTGTATTTCATTTTATGAAAAATACTTTCCTAATGCTCATTATTTAGAATTAGTTCGAACAGGGAAAGAAAATGAAGAAAAATATATAGATTTAGCTTTAGAATTATCTCTTTCTAAAAATATTCCAGTAGTGGCTACTAACGACGTTTGTTTTTTAACAAAAGAAGATTATGACGCTCATAGAATAAGAATTGCAATTAACGAAGGAAAAATACTAAAAGATTCAAAAATTCAAAACAATTATAGTGATCAGCAATTTTTAAAAACTGAAAAAGATATGTGTGATTTATTTCATGATATTCCTGTTGCTTTAGTTAATAGTGTAGAAATTGCAAAACGTTGTAATGTTTTTATAAATTCAGGAGAATATTTTTTACCACAGTTTCCTACAGGAAAAATTAGTGTTGAAGATTATTTAGTCATTGAAGCTTACAAAGGAATAAATAAACGTTTAAATTTGCATCATAAAAATCATAAAAATTTTAAAAATATTTATAAAGAATATAAAAATCGATTAGACATTGAGTTAAACATAATTAATCAAATGGGTTTTCCTGGATATTTTTTAATTGTAATGGAATTTATAAAATGGGCAAAAGATAATGGTGTTCCAGTTGGCCCTGGAAGAGGATCAGGTGCCAGTTCCTTAGTAGCGTACGCTTTACAAATAACAGAAGTTGATCCATTATCATTTGATCTTGTATTTGAGCGTTTTTTAAACTCAGAACGTATTTCTATGCCTGATTTTGATATTGATTTTTGTATGGAAAAACGAGATAAAGTTATTGAACATGTTGCAGATATGTACGGAAGAAGTTCTGTGGCACAGATCATTACTTTTGGAACAATGACAGCAAAAGCAGTTATTAAGGATGTGGGTCGAGTTTTAGGTTATTCTTATGGATTTATTAATAATATATCTAAGTTGATACCTTCAGATCCCGGTATAACATTGAAGGAAGCATTTTCTAGAGATTCAGAATTGTCTAGTTTATATAAAAGTAACGAAGACGTAAAAATATTAATTAATATGTCAAAAAAATTAGAAGGCACAAATCGAAACGTTGGAAAGCACGCAGGTGGATTAGTCATTTCACCTACTAAAATCACTGATTTTTGTCCTTTGTATTATGATAATCAAGGAAAAAATCCAGTTACTCAATTTGATAAAAATGATATAGAATTTATAGGATTAGTTAAATTTGATTTTCTTGGTTTGCGTACGCTAACTATAATAAATTATGCAATAAAGATGATTAATAAAAATTTAAAATTAAATAATCGACCGATATTAAACATAAATTCAATTAATCTTAATGATAGTAAATGTTTTGAATTATTAAAAAAATCGCACACTACCGCTATTTTTCAATTAGAATCTTACGGAATGAAAGATTTAATTAAAAGATTGCAACCTGATTGTTTTGAAGATTTAATTGCTTTAGTAGCTCTTTTCAGACCTGGTCCTTTACAGTCAGGAATGGTAGATAATTTTATTAACAGAAAGCACGGACGTGAAAAAATATCGTATCCTGATAATACTTGGCAACATATGTTATTGAAACCAGTATTAGAATCAACGTATGGTATTGTTTTATATCAAGAACAGGTAATGAAAATAGCGCAAGTTTTAGCAGGATACTCATTGGGAGAGGCTGACATTTTAAGAAGAGCTATGAGTAAAAAAAATTTAAAAGATATGATTCAACAAAGATCCATATTTGAAAAAAGAGCCTATAAAAATGGAATTAATCAAAAATTAGCAATTAAAATATTTGATTTGTTAGAAAAATTTGCAGGATATGGATTTAACAAATCTCATTCAGTAGCTTATGCTTTAGTTTCTTATCAAACTTTATGGTTAAAAAAATATTATCCTTTAGAATTTATGGCATCAGCTATGACTTCTGATATTGACAACACGGATAAAATTGTTATTTTAATAAACGAATCAATTTCTATGGGGCTTCAAATCAAACCTCCCAATGTTAATTTAAGCAGATATGAGTTTTATGTAAGTAGTGATAGTATAATTTATGGTCTTGGAGCCATTAAAGGGATAGGAAGTAATTCTATAAACCACTTAATTTCAGAGAGAAATAAAAATGGTGAATTTCAAGATTTATTTGATTTATGCATGAGAATAGATCTTAATAAAATTACTAAAAAAATATTAGAAAAACTTATAATGTCTGGGAGTTGTGATTGTTTTAATTCAAATAGAAGCAGTATGCTTAAATTAATTGAAAGTGCTATAAAAGTATCAAAAGAATATACTAAATCAAAAAATTTTGTACAAGAAAGTCTTTTTGGAAATTTAAAAAATGATTTAATTCAAGTAAAAAACAATCATTGTTTACATTCATCATATTCAGAACAAGTTAAGCTAGATCAAGAATATCAAGTTTTAGGTTTATACCTCACAGGTCATCCAACAGATCAGTATTTAGAAGAGTTAAAGCATTATTCTAATGGATTAACATTATTAAAGGCATTGTCTATAGAACATGATAAAAAAATTTCAGTAACAGGAATAATTGTATCAATAAAAATTAAAAGAACGAAAAATAAAAATCGAATGGCAGTGATATTATTAGACGACAACAGTAGTCGTTTAGAAATTATAATATTTGAGCGTTTGCTTGAGACATGTGAACCTTTATTAAATTTAAACAAAATCTTAATTATATCCGGTGTTGTAAAAGTTAATGCAATTAACAAAAGCGTTAAAATGATAGCTTATAGCTTAATGAATTTAGATATGGCACGAGAAAAATATATTAATAAAATTATAGTCACGTTAAAAAAAGATAAAGATATGTTTTTTTTAGAAAATTTATATAATTTTTTAGAAAAACAGATACAAGGAAAGGTGCTTGTTTGTATTGTTTATGAAAAAAAACTGATTAGTTCAGATGTAAACATAAATAAAAAGTGGTTTGTTTGCATTACTGATGAATTAATAAATAAGTTTAAAATATTAGTTAAATCAGATAAAATCAAATTAAATTTTTACTAAATATAAATTAGGATTTTAATTAAAAAACGAAATAAATCAGTTTTATTTTTTTAAATTTAATTTAAAAATTTTTTATTTTTTAATTTTTTTATTATAAAATTGACAATGTTTTCTTGTTGAATAAAAATACTATTTTTATCAATTCGAGATCGATATTCAATATTATGATTATTAATACAGCGATCACTAATTATAATTTGATGAGGAATTCCGATAAGATCCATTTCGTTAAATATGATACCTGGTCGTTCATTTCTATCGTCTATAAGTACATCTATTTTTTTTTCTTTCATTTCTTTATAAAGTGTTTCTGCTATTGTTTTTACTTGAATAGATTTATGCATATTTATAGGTAAAATTACTACTTCAAAAGGAGAAATAGAATCAGGCCAAATAATTCCGTTCGAATCATGATTTTGTTCAATGACAGCAGCTATCATTCGAGTTATTCCTATTCCATAGCATCCCATATACAAATTTTTTTGATTCTTGTTTAAACTTATCAATGCTTTCATTTTTTGAGAGTATTGTTTATCTAATTGAAATATGTGTCCAATTTCAATACTTTTTTTAATATTTAACAACCCAGATCCATCAGGACTTATATCATTTTTAGTAACTTTTCTAATATCTTTAAAGATTGGAATAGGTAAATCTATACTCCAATTCATGTTTTTAAAAAATTTATTTTCAATATTAGCTCCAATTGTAAAATTTTTCATTTCGTAAAGTGATATGTCAGCAATGATTGGAATTTTCAGATTCAAAGGCCCTAAAAACTCTTTTTTCACACCAGAATAAGAAATTACTTCTGATTCACTTAAAAATTTTAATGGTTTCAAGATAAAGTTAATTTTTTCTAATTTGAAAAAATTTAATTCATGATCAGATCGAATAAGTAAAGCTGCTATTGAATGATTGTTGTTTTTTAAAGTTCGCACTAAAATAGTTTTTATTTGATTTTTTTTAGATATTTTTATTTTCTTTTGATTGATAATATTTTTTTCAATAGAGTTATTTTTGTATTTTAAAAAATTTATAACATCTATTGATTGAGCTGTATTTATATTTTCAGCATATGAAGAATTATTAGAAAACGCTATTTCATCTTCTCCATTTTCAGAAAGCGCTTGAAATTCGTGAGAAACATTCCCCCCCATTGATCCAGAATCTGCTTTTACTATGCGAAACTTTAATTGCATTTGATTTAAAATATTTATATAACTATTATAAACTTTGTGGTAAGTTTTTTCTAAGCAATTTTTATTTATATGAAAAGAGTAAGCATCTTTCATAATAAACTCTCGTGATCTTATCATTCCAAAACGAGGTCTTATTTCATCTCTGAATTTTGTTTGTATTTGATACATAATTAATGGAAGCTCTCTAAATGAACAAATTTCTTTTCGAATTAAATCTGTAATAATTTCTTCATTTGTAGGGCCTAATATAAATTCATGTTTTTGGCGATCATATAATTTAAATAATTCTTTTCCGTACAAATCCAATCGTCCACTTTTTTTCCATAAAACAATAGGTTGTACAATAGGCATAAGAATTTCAATTGCGTTAATTTTATTCATTTCTTTTTTTATAATTTTTGTAATTTTATTAAGAACTCTTATGCCAGTTGGTAACCATATGTATATACCTGAAGATACTTTCCGAATCATACCAGTTTTTAACATTAATTGATGGCTAATAATTTTTGAATCATGGGGAGTTTCTTTTAATATAGATAATAAATATTGAGTTGTTCGCATTTTTTTGAAATCTCAGATAAATAGAATATATTTTTTTATAGAGAATTTAATTTTAAACATTTTTTAAAATGCATAATTTTTTATTAATGAATATAATTTATTATATAATAAAATTTTATTAAAAATCGTATTTTCAAAAAATATTTTTAAATAAAAAAATAATTTTATATTTTTTTAAAATAAAATAGATTTTTTTATGTTTTACTTATACTAAAAATTAACTTGTTTTTTTTTAAATACAGAGGTTTAATAAATTTTTTTAAAAACAAAAAATAAAATGGTAAAAAATTGATTATGAATCAAAATATGAATGAAGAAAAAACAGAAACCCCTACTGAATATAGAATTAAAAAATTTCGAAAAAATGGAAAAACAAAGTATTCTCAAGAACTAAATTCGTTATTAATTTTATTAATTGGATCTATGAGCTTATGGTGGTCTAAGGATTTAATTATTTTAGATTTTATAAAAATTACATCTCATAGTTATCATTTTAATATCAATATTGCTCAAAATCAAAATACTTTTTTATTAGAAACATTTGCATTTTTAAAAGATATTGCGTTTGCTTTTGTTCCATTTTTTTTATTTTTGATACTTGCTTCTGTAATTCCTCCAATATTATTGAGTGGGATAAATTTGAATTTTAAATCTCTATCTTTTAATTTTAAAAAATTAAATCCATGTTTGGGTTTAAAAAGAATTTTTTCTATTCAAACAATCATTAATTTTTTTTTAATAATGTTAAAACTACTGTTTATCAGTAGCGTATCCTATTACTTCTTTCGGGTTCATTTAAAAGAAATATTGTTTTTAATTTTAGAAATTCCTATATCTGCTTTGTCTCATGGATTTAAAATTATTTCTATTTCTTGTATTTTAGTAATATTAGGATTAATTCCAATTGTTTTATTTGATGTAATTTGGAAACAATTTATTCAAAATAAGCAGTTAAAAATGACTCATCAAGAAATTAAAGATGAATTAAAAGAGAGAGAAGGAAATCCAAATATTAAAATTCGAATTCGTCAAGAAATGAAAGCAATTGTTCGAAGAAGAATGATTTTAGACATTCCTAAAGCAGACGTGATTATAACTAATCCTATGCATTATGCAGTGGCTTTAAAATATGATAAAGAAAAAATGAATGCACCTAAAGTTATCGCAAAAGGAGCAGGAGAAATTGCTTTAAAAATAAAAAAAATAGCTTCTATAAATCAAATTGCTATCATTTCTTTACCATCATTGGCTCGTTCGTTATATCGTTATTCTGAAATAGGAAAATATATTCCCAGTCCTCTTTATCAAGCTGTTGCAGAAGTTTTGGCATGGGTTTGGAAAGTAAGAAAATGGAAAAAAGAAGGTGGAGTTTTCCCTGAAAGACCGAAAAATATATCAGTTCCATCAGAATTAAATTTTACAGGAGAACACAAAAATAATGATTAATTTTTCTTCTTTTTTTCGTATCTTCAAAAATTTAAAAGCAGCTCAATGGCAGATACTTGCAGGTCCAATACTGATTTTAATCATTTTATCGATGATGGTATTACCATTGGCTCCTTTTGTATTAGATATTTTTTTGACTTTTAACATTTCATTGTCAATTATAATATTACTTGTTTCTATGTTTACTCGTCATACTTTAGAATTTGCTGCTTTTCCAACAATTTTGCTTTTTTCTACATTGCTTCGTTTAGCATTAAACGTTGCTTCTACTCGCGTAATTTTTTTAAATGGTCATACTGGAACTAATTCAGCGGGCCAAGTAATTGAATCATTTGGTCATTTTTTAGTCGGTGGAAATTTTGCTATAGGTATAGTTGTTTTTATAATTTTAGTTATTATTAATTTTATGGTCATTACCAAAGGAGCTAGTCGAATTGCTGAAGTTGGTGCTAGATTTATGTTAGATGCTATGCCAGGTAAACAAATGGCAATTGATGCTGATTTAAGTGCTGGTTTAATTGGAGAAGAGCAAGCAAAGAAGAGAAGAATAAAAATCACACAGGAGTCAGATTTTTATGGATCCATGGACGGTGCTAGTAAATTTGTTCGTGGAGATGCAGTTGCTGGAATTTTAATAATGGTTCTTAACATTTTGGGAGGATTAATTATTGGGTTAGTTCAGCATCATATGCTTTTAAATAAAGCCGCAGAAGTTTATACATTGCTAACTATAGGAGATGGGTTAGTAGCTCAAATCCCAGCTTTAGTAATTTCCACTGCCGCTGGAGTTATTGTTACACGAGTTAGTACTAATCAAAATGTAGGAGAACAAATGATTAGTCAATTATTTTACAATCCTCAGGTTATATTTTTAAGTGCAATTGTTTTAGGAATTCTTGGATTAGTTCCTGGTATGCCAAATATTATATTTTTAATGTTCACGGGTTTATTATTTATACTTTCATGGTGGTTGTATGAAAAACAACATTATGTGAAAAATAATTTTTTACATTCTCGAGAAAAATATCAATCAATACAAAACTCAATTTCAGAAGCGTCTTGGAGTGACGTTTTACTAGAAGATCCGATAAGAGTAGAAGTAGGGTATAATTTAATATCAATAATTTCAGAAAATAATCAACAAGGAGATTTATTAGATAAAATTCGTATTATTCGAAAAAAAATTGCTCAAGAAATTGGTTTTCTTCCACCATTAGTACATGTAAAAAATAATATTAATTTAAAAGAAAATACGTATAAAATTTTTATTAAAGGAGTAGAAATTGGTCATGGTGAATGTTTTTGTAATCGTTTAATGGCTATTAATTCAGGAAGAGAAACAGGGCCATTGCCTTTTAAAAAAATATACGAACCCACTTTTGGTCTTTCTGGTTATTGGATTGATAGAGAATTTAAAAACGAAGCACAGAAAAAAGGATATTCTGTTGTAGAAGCTAGTACAGTAATTGCAACACATTTAAATTTTTTAATTTCTAAAAATGTAGATGAATTGTTTGGTCGTCAAGAAACACAAAAATTATTAGATTATGTAAGCATAGAAATGCCTAAATTAACTGAGGATTTAATTCCAAATGTAATTAGTTTAACTGTTCTAAATAAAGTGCTTAAAAATTTACTATTAGAAAATGTTCCAATACGTGATATGCGAACTATTTTAGAAATATTATTAGAATATGCAACAACAGAAAAAGATCCTGATAAATTAACTAGTATTGTTCGTGTTGCTTTAAGTAAAATGATTGTTCAGAAACTATTTTCTAAACAAAAGACAATCAGAGTTATCGGACTTGAATCAAATTTAGAGCAAATTTTGTTAAATAGTATAAAAGATAAAAACTATTCTATTGAACCAGGATTGTTTACAACTTTATTAGAAAAAACACAAGAAGCGATTGAGAAACAAAAATTAATAACTCTTTCAATTGTTTTGTTAGTTAGTCATCCGCTTCGTCATTTTTTATCTAAATTATTAAGAAAAAATTTTCCAGATTTAAACGTTTTATCTCAATTGGAGATTCGATCTATTAAAAATATACAAATTACTAATTTTATTGGAAATTAATTATTTTTTATAAACTGATATTTCTCAAATTAATACAAACAGGTTGGTGCGGTTTCAAGTAGTGCACTTTTATAGAGGTTTTGCATTACTCCCTCCGCCTGGTTAAAATGAAATTTATTTATTTTACATTTTTTTTATTGTTTTGATTCCTAAAATGTTTAACCCTTTTTTTATAGTTTTTGCTGTTAAAAAAGACAGTTTAAGTCTACTTTTAGTTATTTTGATTGCGCTAGAAAACAAAACTGAGCAATTTTCATAAAAAATAGAAAAGAAAGAAGCAAGATCATAAAGATATTTACACATAACATGAGGATATCCTTTTTGAGCTATTATTAAAATAATTTCTTCAAATTCTAGTATTTTAATTGCTAAATTAATTTCGCTTTCTTCAATTAAAATAATATTTGTATTTAATTTAGACACAGGAATAGTAGATTTTTTAAGCATTGAAGTAATTCTTGTATACGCATACTGTATATAAAGAGCCGTATTGCCTTCAAAATTTAGCATTGTATCCCAATTAAATACATAGTTTGTATTTCTATTTTTAGATAAGTCTGAATATTTAATTGAACTAATTCCTATCGTATCACTTAAAGACATAAGTTTTTTTTTCGATAAATATGGATTTTTTTCTTTTATTAAACACATGGCTTTTTTTGAGGCTTCTTCAAGAAGTGCGGAAAGTTTTATAGCATTACCATCACGAGTTTTAAATGGTTGCTTTTCTTTTGATAGCATTATTCCAAACATATGATGTTCTAGCAATAAATTTTTTGGTACATAATTAGCTTTTCTAGAAATTTCCCATATTTGCATCAAATATTGATGTTGACGAGAATCGGTGTAGTATATTATTCGATCAGCATGCAATGTTTCAAATCGGTATTTTAAACATGCAATATCTGTAGTAGAGTATAAAAAACCAGTATCTTTTTTTTGAATAATAACACCCATGGATTTTCCTAATCTGTTTTTGAAATTATCTAAAACGACTATGGTGGTTCCTTCTTTTTTAATTGCAATTTTTTTATTTTTTAAATCGTTAACAATATTAGGTAGCATTTTATTATACAAACTCTCTCCCATCGTGTGTTTTAATGTCAACGTTACATTGAGTTTTTTGTAAATTTTTTGGTTTTCTATCATAGTAATTGACACTATTTTTTTCCACACAGCTAAACAATACTTATCTCCATTTTGTAATTTTACTACGTATTCTTTAGATTTTTTTGAAAAAACATCGTCAGAGTCATATTTTTTTTTCGCTTTACAGTAAAAATTTTCAAGATTTTTTAGAGAAAGAGAATGATAGTCAAATTTTTTCTTCGATCTTTTATGTTCTAAATATGCGATTAACATTCCAAATTGAGTCCCCCAATCGCCAATATGATTAGATCTAATTACATTGTGACCTAAAAACTCTAAAACTCTTGCCATAACGTCTCCTATTATTGTTGACCTTAAATGTCCAACATGCATTTCTTTTGCAACATTCGGAGATGAATAATCAATTACAACATTTTTTTTTAAAATATGTTGAACGCCAAGTCTACATGAATAAAATATCTCTTCTAATTTTTTAGACAACCAATGATAGTTGAAAAAAATATTAATAAATCCTGGATGCGAAAAAGTTATTTTTTTATATCTTTTTTTATTTTTAATATTTAAGATTATCATCTTAGCTAGTTGATCTGGTTTGATTTTTAATGCATTAGATATTTTAATTAAATTATTAATCTGGTAATGACCTGTTTTTATTATTTTACTTGGTTGTACTAATAAATTAAAATTAATATTAAATCCTAAATTCATTAAAGTGTATTCAATGTCTTTTTTTATTATATTTTTTAAGCGCATGTGAGATTCCTTTTATATAAAATTAATTGTTAGAAATGTACTTCTTTATTCTTAGATAATATATTGTTTATATTAATCAACAATAAATTATTTTAAAATTAAATTTTTAAAAAATATAAAAATTAAAATTTTTTTTATAAAAAGGTTGACAAGATAATAAAAAAAATGTATTCTTTTTCTAAAGTTTCAAAAAATTATTTATAACGCTCTTTAAAAAAATATTAGATAATCTGTGTGGGCACATAAAATTAAGTACAAACGTCTTTTTATTTGTTTTTTCTAAAAAATAATTAATTTTTTAGATAAGAGTTTTTCAATTGAAGAGTTTGATCATGGCTCAGATTGAACGCTGGCGGCAAGCCTAACACATGCAAGTCGAGCGGCAGCGAAAGAAAGCTTGCTTTCTTGTCGGCGAGCGGCAAACGGGTGAGTAATATCTGGGGATCTTCCCAAAAGAGGGGGATAACTACTAGAAATGGTGGCTAATACCGCATAATGTTGGAAAACTAAAGTGGGGGATCTTTTTAAAAAGACCTCACGCTTTTGGATGAACCCAGACGAGATTAGCTAGTTGGTAGGATAATAGCCTACCAAGGCAACGATCTCTAGCTGGTCTGAGAGGATAACCAGCCACACTGGAACTGAGACACGGTCCAGACTCCTACGGGAGGCAGCAGTGGGGAATATTGCACAATGGGCGAAAGCCTGATGCAGCTATGCCGCGTGTATGAAGAAGGCCTTAGGGTTGTAAAGTACTTTCAGCAGAGAAGAAAAAAATAAAACTAATAATTTTATTTCTTGACGTTACCTGCAAAAGAAGCACCGGCTAACTCCGTGCCAGCAGCCGCGGTAATACGGAGGGTGCAAGCGTTAATCAGAATTACTGGGCGTAAAGAGCTCGTAGGTGGTTTTTTAAGTCAGATGTGAAATCCCTGAGCTTAACTTAGGAACTGCATTTGAAACTAAAAAACTAGAGTATCGTAGAGGGAGGTAGAATTCTAGGTGTAGCGGTGAAATGCGTAGATATCTGGAGGAATACCTGTGGCGAAAGCGGCCTCCTAAACGAATACTGACGCTGAGGTGCGAAAGCGTGGGGAGCAAACAGGATTAGATACCCTGGTAGTCCATGCCGTAAACGATGTCGACTTGGAGGTTGTTTCCAAGAGAAGTGACTTCTGAAGCTAACGCATTAAGTCGACCGCCTGGGGAGTACGGCCGCAAGGCTAAAACTCAAATGAATTGACGGGGGCCCGCACAAGCGGTGGAGCATGTGGTTTAATTCGATGCAACGCGAAAAACCTTACCTGGTCTTGACATCCACAGAATTTTTTAGAAATAAAAAAGTGCCTTCGGGACCTGTGAGACAGGTGCTGCATGGCTGTCGTCAGCTCGTGTTGTGAAATGTTGGGTTAAGTCCCGCAACGAGCGCAACCCTTATCCTCTGTTGCCAGCGGTTAGGCCGGGAACTCAGAGGAGACTGCCGGTTATAAACCGGAGGAAGGTGGGGACGACGTCAAGTCATCATGGCCCTTACGACCAGGGCTACACACGTGCTACAATGGTTTATACAAAGAGAAGCAAATCTGCAAAGACAAGCAAACCTCATAAAGTAAATCGTAGTCCGGACTGGAGTCTGCAACTCGACTCCACGAAGTCGGAATCGCTAGTAATCGTGGATCAGAATGCCACGGTGAATACGTTCCCGGGCCTTGTACACACCGCCCGTCACACCATGGGAGTGGGTTGCAAAAGAAGCAGGTTTCCTAACCTTAAAAAGAAGGAGCCTACCACTTTGTGATTCATGACTGGGGTGAAGTCGTAACAAGGTAACCGTAGGGGAACCTGCGGTTGGATCACCTCCTTAAAAAATTATACTTTTTTTTAAAGTGCCCACACAAATTATCTAATAATTTAAAAACAGGCTTGTAGCTCAGATGGTTAGAGCGCACCCCTGATAAGGGTGAGGTCGGTGGTTCAATTCCGCTCAGGCCTACCATTATAAAAATCTTGGGGGGCTATAGCTCAGCCGGGAGAGCGCCTGCCTTGCACGCAGGAGGTCAGCGGTTCAATCCCGCTTAGCTCCATAAATTAATTTAATAAATTTTTTATTAATCTAAGTCTTACAAAAGTTTCAAAAGAACTATTCTCTTTGCTTAATCCAACTGATTTTTTTACAGTCTCTTCATGAGTTTTTAAAAACAAATTTATTACTTTTTCTTCTTTAAGAAAAGAAGGAATAGTTTTTTTATTTTTTTTTGTTCTTTTTAACATTTTATTATAATATCTTTTTATTTTTATGTCATTTGATAAAATTAGCATAGAAAATGTTAAGTTAGATAAAGTATATTCATGAGAACAACAAATTAAAGTATTTTCAGGAAAAGAAGAAATAATTTTTATTGAATTATACATTTTTATATAATTGTTTTTGTATATACGACCACAACCTCCTGAAAATAAGGTATCACCGCAAAACAAATAAGGCATTACATAATAAGACACATGTCCCAAAGTGTGCCCAGGAGTTAAAAAAACAGTAAAAATTCTATTTAATAAAGTTAGTTTATCACCCGCATAAACAATTTTATGAACGTTATTTTTTCGAGTTTCATAGGGGCCATATACGGTAACATTAGAATATTTTTTTATTATATTTTTAACTCCTTTCACGTGGTCAATATGATTGTGAGTTAATAAAATTGATATTGGTTTTAATTTTCTTATTTCTATAAAATTTATAACAGATTCAGACTCTCCAGGATCTACTATTATACAAAAATGATTGACATCGTAAAGAATCCAAACATAATTGTCATGCAATATAAAAACTTCTTTTAATTTCATATATTTTTTCCGTTAAAAACTAAATATTATTTTTTTTAAAATTTATTTTTTCATAGTAAAAATCTCTCATTAATGGATATTTAGCAGATTCACGAGCTATTTTATCGCATTTTTCATTTTCTATATGACCAATATGAGCTTTGATCCAGCACCATGTTACAATATGATTTCTCAAGGCAATATTAATTCGTGTCCATAAATCTATGTTTTTTACTAATTTTTTTTTATTCGTTTTCCATTCTTTAATTTCCCATTTTGGCATCCAATTGACAATTCCTTTTTTTACATATTGACTATCTGTTATAATTTCTACTTTACATGATTGATTGAGATGTTCTAATCCTGATATTACCGCCATTAGTTCCATTCTATTATTAGTTGTTAAATAAAAACCTGAAGTTAATATTTTTTCATGAAATTTATAGCGTAATATTGCGCTGTATCCTCCAGATCCTGGATTTCCTAAGCATGATCCGTCCGTGAATATTTTGACTTTTTTAAACATTAGAATATTCATCTCCTAATAACATAAATTAAAGTACTTTTTTAAATCATGATTAATAATAAAAGAAAAATTATTTTGGATACTGAAACAACTGGTATAAATCGATCTGGACTTCCTCACATTAACCACCGTATTATTGAAATAGGAGCAGTTGAAATTATTAATCGACGTTTTACTGGAAATAATTTTCATGCATACGTCAAACCAAATAGATCAATAGAACTAAGTGCTTTAAAAATACATGGAATAAGTGACGATTTTCTTTCAAATAAACCTTTCTTCAAAGATATAGCCAAAAGTTTTTTAAACTATATTTTTGATTCAGAATTAATTATTCATAACGCGCCCTTTGATATAGGATTCATTAATCAAGAACTTAAAATATTATATGGTAATAAAAAAAATATTTTAAATTTATGCTCAGTAACCGATACTTTGAGCATGGCTCGAAAATTTTTTCCTGGAAAGAAAAATACATTAAACGCTCTTTGCAATCGTTATAAAATTAACATCTCTCATAGGGCTTCTCATAGTGCTATTTTAGATGCTAAACTTTTAGGTAAATTATATCTTTTGATGACTGGAGGTCAAGAGTCTTTTTTGTTTTCTAAAAATATAAAGAATAAAAAATCTTTTTCATATAAAATGACATCTAAAGAAAAAAAAATAAATTTAAAAATATTAAAAGCAACTAAAGAAGAAATAAAATCTCATGAAAAATACTTAAAATATATGAAAGATAAAAAAATTTGCTTGTGGTATTAATTTTACATTCTTAAAGATAAAAAGATTATTGACTGATTTTTTCAAAATGTGTACAATATAAAAATAAAAAATTAAGGTGCGGTAGTTCAGTCGGTTAGAATACCGGCCTGTCACGCCGGGGGTCGCGGGTTCGAATCCCGTCCGCACCGAAAAATATCATTCTTATTTAAATAATTTTATGTTTTTTTAGATATAGTTGAATCTAATCTATTTTTTTAAATTAAGCATCTAAAATCATGTATAAAAAAATTATTTCTCTTGAATTGAATTCTGCATTAAGCATACTAAAAAATTTCTTAAAAGATAAAAAACAAATAAATAATATTCAAGAATCTGCTATTTTAATTGCTAAATCCTTTCAAAAAGGAAAAAAAGTAATATCATGTGGAAATGGTGGTTCATGCTGTGATGCAGTTCACTTTGCGGAAGAGTTAACTGGTATTTATCGAAAAAAAAGATTAGGTTATCCTGCTATACCCATTTCTGATACTGGTCACATTTCAGCAGTAGGAAATGATTTTGGATATAATAAAATTTTTTCACGTTATGTTGATAGCATTGGTTGCTCAGGAGATGTATTGTTAGCAATATCAACTTCTGGAAACTCTATGAATATTATTAATGCTATAGAATCTGCATATAGAAGAAAAATGAAAGTGATTTTGTTAACAGGAAACAACGGAGGAAAAATGAAAGGATTATCTAATATAGAAATTTGTGTCCCTCATTATGGATATTCAGATCGAATACAAGAAATTCATATTAAAATTATTCATATATTAATATTAATTATTGAAAAAGAAATGAAAAATTAAAAATTGTATTAAATAAATTTTTTACAAGATTTAATTTACTAACTTAACATCCTATATTTTCAGCTTATTTCCACTTTTTCTAATAAATACTATTTTATAGTTGCGGAATTTCTTTTTATGAGTGAGAAATATATTGTTACATGGGATATGCTTCAAATTTATGCTAGAAAATTAGCGCATCGTTTAATTAAAATTAATTCTTGGAATGGAATCATTGCTGTTAGTAGAGGCGGCCTGGTCCCATCAGCTTTATTAGCAAGAGAGTTGGGTATCAGATGCGTAGATACTATTTGTATTGCAAGTTATAACAATCATTTTTTAAAAAAAAATAGAAAAGTAATTAAAAAAGCAGAAGGTAATGGAGAAAAAATTATCGTAATAGATGATTTAGTAGATACTGGAGGAACAGCTAAAATTATTCGAAATTTGTATCCAAAAGCACATTTTGTAACTATTTTCGCAAAACCTCTTGGTCGTTCATTAGTTGATGATTATATTATAGATGTTCCTCAAAAAATATGGATTGAACAGCCATGGGATATGTCATTGTCTTACATCCCTCCTCTTATTTAGTTAGAAAAATTATATTAAAATCACTTCTCAAAAAAAATTCATACATGATATTTTATAATTCTTTTAAATAGTTTTAAAAATATTTTTTATAAAATTAACGCACTAAAAGAGTTTGATATGACAAACAAAGAAGAAAAAAAAGAAATAAAAAAAAATTTAAATCAAGAATACAATCAAAAAGATAAGAAAAATAACTGTATAGACAAAACAATCATTCAAAATTTAGAAGATGAATATCAAAAATCTAAAGAAAGCGTTTTAAACAATAAAATTAATTCAGAATTAGAAATAACAAAGGTAAAAATTAGGTTAGAAAATGAAATAAATAAGTGTAGAAATTTTTCTTTAGAAAAAATTATTTTAGATTTTATTAACATTGTTGATAACGTAGAACGTGCAAAAGAAACTATAAAAAATAATAAAGAAGAGAATTATATAAAGATTAAAAATCAATTAAGTTCAATTTTATCTGATTTAAATAATATTCTTAAAATATTTAATATAAAAAAAATTGATAATATAGATGTATTATTTGATCCTAGTGTTCACCAAGCCATGTGCATGCATTACAGTAATGAGTTAGAACCAAATAAAATAGTTAAAGTAATGCAACCCGGTTATATTTTAAATAAACATCGTTTATTACGTCCAGCCATGGTGATTGTTTCAAAAAAAGAAAATAAAAAATAATAAAAATTATTTGTTTTAGATTTAATAATATTTAAAAGAATTTTAAAAATTTATTAAATCTAAAAAATTCATAATTTTAAAAATTATTTTTTTAAAAAAATAATTTTTTTCTTCTTTCATTAGGGGTTACTATTAAAGGTCTATAAATTTCAATACGATCTTCATTTTTAAGAATAGTATTTAAATAAACTTGTTTATTATAAATACCTATTTTGTTTTTATATAACGATATGTTTTTTATGTTTTTTAATATCTTAGAAGATAGTATTGCATCTTTTACAGTAGATCCTAAACAAACGTTTACTTGAAATATATGCTGAATGTCAGGAAAAGCATATACAATAGTTACTTTTATTAACTTCATAAAATTATTACCATAATTAAATTAATTATATTCGACGTATATATCATATATTAAATTTATGCTATATAATTATTTTAATTTTTTAAATCTTTTTAATTAACTAT
Organism: Buchnera aphidicola (Muscaphis stroyani); assembly: GCF_005080865.1. Classification (NCBI taxonomy): domain Bacteria; kingdom Pseudomonadati; phylum Pseudomonadota; class Gammaproteobacteria; order Enterobacterales; family Erwiniaceae; genus Buchnera; species Buchnera aphidicola. Next base: position 271,869 of record NZ_CP034861.1, read on the forward strand.
TGTGGAAACATATATAATTATGCTTCATAAAAAAAAAAATAAAATAAAGTCTTCAAATATTATTTTGAATAAAAAAGCATATTATGATTATTTTGTAGAAAAAAAATTTGAATCTGGTTTGATCTTACAAGGATGGGAAGTAAAATCAATAAGATCAGGTCAAATAAATATTTCAGAAAGTTACGTTATGCATGATAAAAATGAAATGTATCTTTTTAATGCTATAGTTCAACCTTTACATATGTCTTCGAATCATAAAATTTGCGATCCAAAAAGAAAAAAAAAGTTACTTTTACATAAAAAAGAAATTAATTTTTTATCTATTAAAAATAAAAAAAAAGGATATACACTTGTTGCTCTTTCTTTATTTTGGAAAAAATCTTGGTGTAAGTTAGAATTTGGTCTTGCCAAAGGCAAAAATATAAGAGATAAAAGAACAGAAAATCAAAAACAACAATGGAAAAAAGAACAATCTAAAATACTCAAAAAAGTAAAAACTATTTTTTAAAATATTTTATGCACTTTAAAGAAGACAAAAATTGGATGAAATTTGCTTTAAAATATGCAAATTATGCTCAAAAAATAGGAGAAATACCGATAGGAGCTGTATTAGTTTTAAAAGAGCGTATTATTGGTGTTGGATGGAATTCATCAATTTCTAATCATGATCCTACTGCTCATGCTGAAATTATGGCTTTTCGTGATGCAGGAAAAAATTTAAAAAATTACAGATTAATAAATTCTACTTTGTATGTTACTTTGCAACCTTGTATAATGTGTTGTGGAGCAATAATTCACAGTCGAATTAAACGTTTAGTTTTTGGAACTAATAACAATAAAAATGATAAAAAGTGCTCTTTTAAAAATATTTTTTCTAATTCTAAACAAGATTATAATTTAAATATAAAAAAAAATGTTATGAAACATGAATGTTCTAAAATTTTGATTGATTTTTTTAAACGTAAAAGATTAATTGAAAATTAAAATGATGGAATCAAGATTCCAAAATAACTGAAGCATGTGCAAATAATTGACTATCACTTATACTAACATGTATATGTGTACATTTCATTATAACAGCCTGTTTTAAAGCATTTTTTAAAAAATTTAACTTTGGCTGACCGTATTTATTATGATATAAATTAAACTGATTGAATGTTATTCCACAATTCATTCCAGTTCCTAGTGCTTTAGCTGCTGCTTCTTTTACAGCAAATCTTTTTGCAATAAAATTTATTTTGTTTTTGATTAAAACATAAGAATTCCATTCTGAAGCAGATAAAATCTTTTGTGCAAATTTATCTCCAAAATTTATTATAATATTTTTTATTCTGCATACTTCTACACTGTCTATTCCTATTCCTATTATTGCCATTATTAAAATAAACCTTTATTTTTTGAAAATAATGAAATTGTTTTATAAAAAAATCTTGTAAATATAATTTTTAAAAAGTGAATAATTTACTTTAAAATATTAAAAAATTATTTTATTTAATTTTTATTTTTTTCTTTAACCCATAAAAATAAATGCACTTTTTTAAGTATTTTTTTTTCGATTGAATATCGAGATAAAATGCTTATTTTTTTTATTTTTTCTCCATTATGACCAATAACAATTTTTTTTTGTCTTTTGTTTTTGACATAAATAATAGATTTTATACATAAATATCCTATTTTTTTTTCTTCTAATGAATCAATAGATACTGTGATAATTGAAGGCAATTCATCTTCTAAAAGTGCTATTAATTTTTCCCTAATAATTTCAGATATTGTAAAAAACCTAGAATTAGTTGTAAAACAATTTTTTGGAAATATGTGCATTTTTTGAGATAAATAAGATTTTACTATACTTTCTAAAAGTACAATATTGTCTCTTTTTTTAGCTGAAATAGGAACAATTTCTGCAGAATCAATCATTTTTTTAATAAAATTAATGTAAGGAAGTAGCTTTCTTTTTTGAGCAATCTTATCAATTTTATTAATAACAATTATAATTGGAACATTTATATTTTTTATGTTTTTTAAAATAATTTTATCATTTTTTGTCAAATTCGTACAATCTACAACAAGAATCATTAATGCTAAATTTTTTACTATATCTTTAATGTTATTATATTTTTCCTGTATATGAAATTTATTTTGATCAATGTTGATTCCAGGCGTGTCTATATAAATGTATTGATGATATAGTTCTGTTTTTATTCCAATAATATTTTGTTTTGTCGTGTTTTTTTTTTTGGATGTAATAGAAATTTTTTGTCCTATTAATTGATTTAAAATTGTAGATTTTCCTACATTTGGCTTTCCAGTAATGGTTATATATCCACAATATTGTTTGTTTATATTCATTCTACTCCTAATTTTATTAATGCTTTTTTTGCTGCGTTCTGTTCAGCTTTTCTTCTGCTGGTACCAGTTCCAATTAAATATACAGGGATAATGCTAACTTTACAATGAATAGTAAATAATTGATTGTGAGCTTCTCCATATATTTCTACTATAAAATATGTAGGTAAAGGTAAATGTTTTGATTGTAAATGCTCTTGTAAACGTGTTTTAGGATCTTTTTGAGTATCTCCTGGACTTATTTTTTCTAATCGTTTTTCATACCATTTAAGTATCAGTTCTTCAACTGTTTTAATGTTACTATCTAAATAAATGCTGCCAATTAAAGCTTCTATTGTGTTAGCTAAAATAGATTCACGACGAAAACCGCCGCTTTTTAACTCACCTTGCCCTAATTTTAGGTACTCTCCTAAATCAAATTCATATGCTATTTCTGCTAATGTGTTACCTCTAACTAAAGTTGCTCTCATTCGACTCATATCACCTTCATCCACATATGGAAAATTATGATATAAAGCATTAGCTATTACAAAACTCAGTATAGAATCACCTAAAAATTCAAGTCTTTCGTTATGCTTGCTATTTGCACTTCGATGGGTTAGTGCCTGTTTTAAAAGATTCTTATGAGTAAAAGTATATCCTAGTACTTTCTGTATTTTGTTTGTTTCGATATAGTTCATGTTGTACCAGTGTTAATAATATTTGAATTATTTTAATTATTTTGAAAAAATATTAAAATTTTAAAAAATTTTTAAACAATTTTTTATGATACTAGTTTATATAATTGATATTAATAGTTACTTTAATATATGTTACCAATACGATTAATACGTATTCCAGTTGGCCATTCATTTTCTTTTTTATTTAAACTCATCCATATTTTTGTAGCTTTTCCTATTATATTTTCTTTTGGAACAAAACCCCAGTATCTGCTATCAAAACTATTATCACGATTATCTCCCATCACAAAATATGAATTTTTAGGAACTATCCATGTTAATTTTGACATTCCTTTTTGTTGGTAATAATTGTTTTTTTTATTTAAAAAAGTATTTAAAAATAACACACTATGCTCTAAATTATTAATTTTTTCTTTTGACGAATAAAAACGTAATGAATTATATATTTTATGATTTTTAATAGCGCTCTGTCTTGATTTTATCGAATTTAAATTGTTATATATATATATTCTTTGAATAAATTCACTCAATTTAGTTTTTGAGTAATTCATGGATATTTGAATTTTACAATTTTGAATGCGCGTATAATTTGAACAAATTTTTAAGTGTTTGCTGTGTGAATCATACTGTATTTTATCTCCAGGTAGCCCTATAATTCTTTTAATATAGTTTATATTATATTCTTGAGGATGTTTAAAAACTACAATATCACCTCTTTCAGGTTCATTTATGTTAATTAATATTTTTTGTGTAATTGGTTCTTTAATAGCGTATGAAAACTTTTCTACTAAAATAAAATCTCCAACTAAAAGAGTCGGCATCATTGAACCGGAAGGAATTTGAAAAGGTTCATAAATAAAAGAACGAACTATAAAAATAACTAAAAAAGATGGAAAAAAAGAAGCTATAGATTTTAGAAAAATACATTTTTTTTCTATTAATTTTGAAAAATTTTCACATGATTTTTTTTTTTTGTTTTTTTAATCTAAAAAATTTATTAATCAATTCAATTTTAAAAATAAACCAAAGAAACCCAGTAATTAACACACTAATCAGTAAAAAAATATTTAATATATTAGACATTCTTTGTTTTCCTTAAATTAATTTTTATGAATATTTAAAATAGAAAGAAAAGCTGTTTTTGGTACATTAACGTTTCCGATTTTTTTCATTCTTTTTTTTCCATCTTTTTGTTTTTTTAGCAATTTTTTCTTTCTACTTATATCTCCTCCATAACATTTTGATAAAACATTTTTTTTCAATTGTTTAATAGTAGATCTAGCAACAATGGAATTATTAATAGTTGCTTGAATCGATATATCAAATTGATGTCTAGGTATCAACGTTTTCATTTTATCAACTATTTGACGAGCATAATTTTTTGAGTTTTTATAATGAGAAATCATTGTTAATGCATCTACTCGTTCTGAGTTTATTAATATATCTATACGAACCATTTTTACAGATTGAAAGTGTGTAAAATCATATTCTAGAGAGGCGTATCCACTTGATACTGACTTTAGTTCATCAAAAAAATTTAAAACAACTTCGTTCATAGGAATATGATATTTTAACAAAACTTGTGTAGTGTGATAAATTAAATTAATCTGAATGCCTCTTTTTTTTATACATAAATTTATTACAGAACCAAGAAATTGAGGAGGTAACAAAATATTACATTCTACAATAGGCTCTTTAATCTTTTTAATACTGTTCATTTCAGGAAAATTTGAAGGAGTATCTAAATAGACTGTTTTTCCATTGATAAGTTCAATTTGATAAATAACAGTGGGAACCGTAGAAATTACATCAATGGAATATTCGCGTTCTAAACGCGCTTGCACAATTTCCATATGAAGCAAACCTAAAAATCCACATCTAAATCCAAAACCAAGAGCAGCAGAATTTTCTGGTTCATAAAATAATGATGAATCATTTAAACTCAATTTTTCTAAAGCATTTCTAAAAGCTGTATATTGATGTGAAGTGGAAGGAAATAAACCAGCATAAATTTGAGGTTTGACTTTTTTAAAACCAGTTAACATATTAAGTGCTGGATTATCAAATTTTGTTAAAGTATCTCCAACTGGAGCGGCTCCAACATTTTTAATATTACAAATAATCCAACCCACTTCTCCGCATTTTAATTGATTTTTATATCGAATTTTTGGAGTAAAAATTCCTAATTTTTCAACAATGTAATGTCTTCCTGTGCTCATTACTATTATTTTTTCTTTTTTAGATAACATGCCATTTTTAATTCTTATCAAAGATACAACACCTAAATAATTATCAAACCATGAATCAATAATTAAAGCTTGCAAAGGTGCATCGATGTTTCCATTGGGATGAGGTATATCAATGATAATACGTTCCATTAAATTTGTTATTCCGTCTCCTGTTTTAGCAGAACATCTGACTGCATTTAATGCAGAAATTCCAATCATATCTTCGATTTCTTTAGCTACTTGTTCTGGATTTGAATTAGGTAGATCTATTTTATTTAAAATTGGAATCACTGTTAAATTCATTTCTAAAGCGGTACGGCAATTAGCTAGTGTTTGTGCTTCTACACCTTGACTAGAATCGACAATTAATAATGCTCCTTCACAAGCAGATAAAGATCTAGATACTTCATAAGAAAAATCAACATGTCCAGGAGTATCGATAAAATTTAAATGAAAAATATTGTTGTGCTCATCTTTATAATCAATCATGACACTCTGAGCTTTAATGGTAATTCCTCTTTCTCTTTCTAGTTCCATAGAATCTAAAACTTGATTAGACATTTCTCTGTCAGATAAACCTCCACATATTTGAATTAAACGATCAGACAAGGTTGATTTTCCATGATCAATGTGAGCAATAATAGAAAAATTTCTTATATTTTTCATTTTTAAAATTTTTACCAAATTAATTTTTAAGATAATTTAATTTATTTTATCATGTGACAAAAAACATTTTAAATTAATTTTTTTGTACAATATATCGACTTGGAAAAAATCTTTAAAAAAATAATATTTTAATTAAATTCAAGATTAATTAAATTATTTAATTAAATTTGATTTTTTTATTCATAAAAATGTATTTTCATATAAAATATAATAAAAATATATTTTTTACTAAAAAAATACAAAATGAGTGATTCATGATTAAAAAAAAAAAGTAATTATAGCTATGTCTGGAGGAGTTGACTCATCTGTTTCTGCTTGGTTATTAAAACAAAAAAATTATCAAGTAGAAGGATTGTTTATGAAAAATTGGGAAGAAGATGATAAACATAAATATTGTAATTCTGCGAAAGATTTACACGATGCTGAATTAGTATGCGAAAAATTAAAAATATCACTTCATAAAATAAACTTCTCTCAAGAATATTGGGAAAATGTTTTTGAGCATTTTTTAAAAGAACACAAAAAAGGAAAAACACCAAATCCAGATATACTGTGTAACAAAGAAATTAAATTTAAAGTTTTTTTAAAATATGCTATTAAAGAACTTAGAGCTGATTACATTGCAACTGGACATTATGCTCGTATTAAGAAAATTAAAAATAAATATTTCCTTTTTAAAGGAACTGATCTTAATAAAGATCAAAGTTATTTTCTATACACCTTAAAAGATAACCAACTTAAAAAAATTTTATTCCCAATTGGGTTTTTAAAAAAAATTCAAGTAAGGAAAATTGCTAAAAAAATTAATTTAGATGTAGCTGAAAAAAAAGATTCCACTGGAATATGCTTTATTGGACCAAGAAAAATGAAAACTTTTCTCAGCACGTATTTTCCTCATAAAAAAGGAAAAATTACCACAGTTGATGGGGAAGTTGTAGGAACTCATAATGGAATTTTTTATTACACTCTAGGGCAAAGAAAAGGATTAGGAATTGGTGGAATAAAAGAAAAGTATAATATTCCATGGTATGTAGTCGAAAAAAAAGTTGATACAAACATTTTAATTGTTGCTCAAGGATCAAAAAATAGATATTTAATGTCTATAGGATTAATTGCTAATCATGTAAACTGGATAAATTATAATCAATTGTTATTTCCTTTTAGTTGTAAGGCTAAAATAAGATATCGTCAAAAAGACATTCAATGTAGTATAGAAAGTGTAAATAATTTTTCTATAAAAGTACTATTTAAAAATCCTATTTCAGCAGTTACTCCAGGTCAATCAATAGTATTTTATTTTCATGACAAATGCTTAGGTGGCGGAGTAATTACATCCAGATTGCCATTATTATAATATTTTAATTAGAATTAATAGGGAGATGATTATGATTAACAAGAATTACTCGATTACATTGTCACTTGCAGGTCTTTGTCAATCTGTTTATTTGGTTCAAGAATTAGCTCAATTAGGAAAATGTAACGAATGTGCCTTTGAAGTATGCTTAAAAAGTATTTTAGATATACAACCTATTTCAGTAATTAAAATTTATGGTAATTGTGAAAAAAACATTTGTTTAGGATTAGAAGTTTTAATTTCAATACTAACTTTTTCTAATTTTTCCAAATCAGGTTTAAAACTAATTAAATACATTTTAAGAATAATGATTCTTGAAGAAAAATTAAAAAAAAATAGTAAAGTTATAAATATTTTAAAAAAAAAAATATCTCAAATATCTCATCAATTGTATGTAGATAATATAAACATAGATATTTTAACAACAAAAATAGCAGAATTATATATTGAAATATTTAGTAATTTAGGGCCTCGAATAGAAATTAAAGGAGCTAAATGTTTTTTGGAAGATTTAAAAATACAGCAAAAAATCAGATGTTTATTGTTCTCTGGAATTCGCTCTTTATTTTTGTGGAAACAATTAGGTGGAAATAAGTTTAAACTCTTTTTCTTTCGTAACAAAATCATTAAACAAGCACAAAAAATATTGTCTAACTTTTAAAAAATTTTGATATTAAATTAGGAATTTAAAGATGAAATTAACTTCATTAACAGTAATTTCACCAATTGATGGTAGATATGGTCATGATACTGAATTGTTAAGAGATATTTTTAGTGAATTTAGTTTTTTAAAATATCGTCTTAAAGTAGAAATTGAATGGTTTAAAAAAATAGTTTTAATTTCTAAAGAACTAAAAATTAATTCAATAAAATCTGAAAAATTATTGTTAATTGATAATATTTTAAACAAATTTAATGAAAAAGATGCAAAATTTATTAAACGTTTAGAAAAAAAGACAAATCATGATGTAAAAGCCCTAGAATATTTTTTAAAAAATAAAATTTTTAAATTAAAAGAATTATCGTTTCTTTCAGAATTTGTGCATTTTGCATGTACTTCTGAAGATATAAATAATATAGCATACGCTCTAATGATTAAAGATGCTCGAAACAAAATAATTTTACCTTTATGGTCTAAAATAACAAAAATTCTTAAAAAAATGATTTTTCAATATAAAAGTATTCCAATTTTATGTATGACTCATGGACAACCAGCTACTCCCTCTACTGTAGGAAAAGAAATTGCAAATTTTTATTATCGAATAAATCGTCAATATAAAAAAATTCAGAATATAGAAATACTAGGGAAAATAAATGGCGCTACTGGTAATTATAATGCACATTTATCAGCATATCCAGATATTGATTGGCATCACATCAGTAAAAAATTTGTTATTTCATTAGGAATAGGATGGAATCCTTATACCACTCAAATTGAACCACATGATTATATTGCTGAGTTTTTTAGTTGCATATCATTAGTCAATACAATACTAATTAATTTTAATCGAGACATTTGGGGATATATTTCTTTAGGTTATTTTAAACAAAAAATAGTAGATAGTGAAATAGGTTCTTCAGTCATGCCGCATAAAATAAATCCTATTAATTTTGAAAATTCTGAAGGTAATTTAGGATTATCAAATGCTTTAATGAATCATATGATACAAAAATTACCGATTTCAAGATGGCAACGTGATTTAAGTGATTCAACTGTATTAAGAAATTTAGGAGTTGCAGTTGCATATGCAGTAATTGCGTATCATTCTGTTATATTAGGTCTTGGAAAATTAGAAGTAAACACCGTACAATTATTAAATAATCTAGAACAAAATTGGTCAATTTTATCTGAACCTATTCAGACTGTCATGCGTCGATATGGTATTAAAAATTCTTATGAAAAATTAAAAAAATTAACTAGAGGCCAAAAAATAAATAAAGATATTATACATTTATTTATTTCTAAACTAAAAATTCCCAATTGTGAAAAAGAACGATTGAAGAAAATGACTCCTTTTAATTATATTGGAGAATCAATTAGAATTGTTGATAATATAAAATAAAAAATAATTTATTTTATTTTTTTATACAATCTTTCGATTGAAGAAAATGTATATACTTTAAATTTATTTAACACTTAATAATTATTTTGATTATTTAAGGAATTTTTGTGGTATTTGGAATCTTATTTTTTTCTATTATATTACTGACTGGACATAGCAGTTTTTTAAAAAAAACAGAAAATTTTAAAAAAATCTCATTTTTAAATACAGCAAGCATAGAAAATACTTTACATAAATGGAATAAATTAATCCAAATTGCTTCTTATAAATACAACGTTGATTTGAAATTAATTAAATCTATTATCTATACAGAATCTTTTGGTATTCCATGTGCAAGAAGCAAATCTAATGCTATCGGATTAATGCAAATTAAACCTTCAACTGCAGGTGCCGAAGTGTATCGTTTAAAAAAAAGAAAGGGACAACCTTCTATTCAAGAATTATGTAATCCCAATAAAAACATTGATATCGGTGTTTTTTATATTAGTATATTACAAAATAAATATCTTATTGGTATTAAAGATAAAGAAATTATGCGATATGCTACTATTTTAGCATATGTTAATGGAGCCAGTGCGTTGTTAAAAATATTTGACAGAAATACAAAAATGGCGATACAGATGATTAACAACATGACAAAAAAAGTTTTTTTAAAATACGTAAAAAAAAACATCCAGCTTCACAAGCAGTGCATTATTTGATAAAAGTACTAAAAGTTTACGATTTAATTTAGAAAAAATATAATATAATATGAATTTTTTAATTCAAATTACAAATATTTTCAATCATTTTATAAAAAAACATGTATAATTGAGATGATAAAATGACACTTTTAAAAGGTAAAAAAATTTTAATTTTTGGTGTTTCTAGCGAAAAATCTATTGCTTTTGGAATAGCAAAAGCTATGTATTTACAAAAAGCAGAATTAGGATTTGTTTGTCAAAATGAAAAAATAAAAAAAAAATTAAGTGCTTAGTTAAATTAGTTAACTCTAAAATAATTTTGTCGTGTGATGTTTTAAGTGACAAAAATATTAAAAAATTGTTTTTAAGATTGAAAAAAATATGGAAAAATTTTGATGGAATAGTTCATTCAATTGCGTATTGTCCAAAAGAACAATTTCAAGGAGATTTTATTCATAACATTAACAGAAAAGCCTTTAACATTTCTCATGAAATTAGTTCATATAGTTTCATAGCTTTGATTAAAGAGTGTCGTAATATGTTAAACGAAAATTCTTCTTTATTAACTTTATCTTATTTAGGAGCCAATAGAGTGATGACTAATTACAATGTTATGGGTTTAGCTAAATCATCTTTAGAATCAAGTGTTCGTTATATGGCTAGTGCATTGGGTGAAAAAAATATCAGAGTAAACGCTATTTCTTCCGGAATAATTAAAACAGCTTCTTCTTATAAAATTAAAAATTTTCATAAAATAAAAAAAAAATATTACGAATCCGCATTAATTAAAAGTCACATTACTAGTGAGCACATAGGAAATGTTTCTACTTTTTTGCTATCAGATTTGTCTATTGGTATAACTGGATCAGTTATTTATGTTGATAATGGTTTTAATGTAAGTAATGCACATAACGTTTAATAAAATGATACAAAAAAATTTTTGAATATGATTCAAAAAAAATATTTTATATTATCTTATTTTAAAGATTTTATTTTTTAATTTTTTAATTTAGAATATATCGTGTTCCTAAAGATTATCAGAATAAATTAAAAAATGTTTTAATTAATACCAAATACGTTTGATGCAATTTTTTAAATTTTAAATTTATAAAATATTAAAAATCTAAAATTATCATCACTTATTCAGTTGAAAAGAATGTAAAATATTTGTTTTTTAATTTCATTTTTTATTTATTTCAAATTTAAATAAATTATATATTTATTCCGAATTTAAAATTTATACAATAATTAATTATTTGTGTATGAACTATAACATTCAGTAGGTTTTATTACTATGTTTCAAAACAATCCATTGCTTGAACAGTTAAAAAAAAAATTACATGCTAAAACACCAAGAATTGAAGGTGTTGTAAAAAGTACTGAAAGAGGATTTGGATTCTTAGAAATCGATTCGCAAAAAAGTTATTTTATTCCTCCTAAAAATATGAAAAAAGTCATGCATGGAGATAAAATTTTAGCTCTTTTAAAAATAGAAAAAGAAAGAGAAATTGTTGAACCAGAACAGTTAGTAGAACCTTTTTTAAACAGATTCGTAGGTAAAATTGATAAAAAAAATGGTAAATTATGGATTTTACCTGACTATTCATTTTTAAAAGATTTCATTGCATGTAAACCTCATAAAAATTGCTTAGATATTTTTCGTACAGGAGATTGGGCTGTAGCAAAATTAACAAAACATAGACTCAAAGGTGACTCTGTTTTTTATGCAGAATTAATTGAGTCGATAGTAGCAGATAACAACCCTTTAGCCCCATGGTGGGTTACTTTATCTCGTCATAATTTAGAAAAAAAAGAACCTGTTATAGAAGACAATAATCTTATTTTAAGAGACGATTACAATCGAAAAGATTTAACTCATTTAGACTTTATCACGATAGATAACGCCAATACTAAAGATATAGATGATGCTCTTTATGTATTTGAAAATTCTGAAGGACATTTATATTTAACTATAGCTATTGCAGATCCCACTTCTTACATAGAAAATGGTAGCAATCTGGATGTAATTGCTTCTAAAAGAATTTTTACTAATTATTTACCTGGATTTAACATTCCTATGTTACCAAGAAATTTATCAGAAGATAAATGCTCTTTAAATCCTAATAAGAAGCGACCTGCATTAATTTGTGAAATTATTATCTTAAAAGATGGTAGCATATCAAAAGAAATTCATTTTTCTTTAGCCTGGATAAAATCTAAATCCAAATTATCTTATGAAAACGTATCAGATTGGATTGAAAAAATAGGAAATTGGCAACCCCCAACAAAATCTATTGAAACTCAAATATTATTACTTCATCGTCTATGCTTATTGCGAATAAAATGGAGATCAATAAATGCTGTTATCTTTAAAGATAATATAGAATATAGATTTCATTTTTCTGATTCGGGTAAACTAATAGATGTTTTTGCTGAAAAAAGAAGAATTGCTCATAAGATAATTGAAGAATCAATGATTGCTGCTAATATATCTGCAGCTAATTTTTTATCAAAAAATGTTGGTTTTGGTATATATAATGTACATTCTGGTTTTGATTCTATCAATGCTAAAAACGTAGTTTCTTTTTTAAAAAATTTTAATTTAAAATTTAGCTCTAAAGAATTGATGACATTAAAAGGATTTTGTAACTTAAGACGTGTATTAAATATACTTTCAAATAATTATATTAATAGTCGAATTCGTCGATTTCAATCTTTTGGAGATTTTAGTATTACACCCAAACCGCATTTCGCGCTTGGTTTTTCAGAATATGCAACTTGGACTTCTCCTATTCGAAAATACAGTGATATAATTAATCATCGTTTGTTAAAATCTATTATAAACAATGAAAAAATTTTAAAACCTAAAGAAGAAATCAAATTAAAAATAGTCGATCAAAAACGTCGAAACAGAATGGCTGAAAGAGATATTTCGGATTGGCTTTATGTTTTATTTCTTCAACAAGAAAAATACCGAAATAAAATATTCAGTGCTGAAATCATTGATGTATCTAGAAGTGGTGTACGAGCTAGATTAATAGAAAATGGAGCAAATGTTTTTATTCCAGGTCCTTTTTTGCATCCCATACGAGAAGAGTTAATTCTTAATCAAGAAATGGGTCAAGTGTTAATTACTGGAACATTATTTTGTCAGGTATCTGATTTAGTTTCAGTGAAATTATTTGATATTCGATTAGAAACTAGAAGCATTATTGCTAAAATTCAAAGTTGAAAGTAATAATTAAAATCTTAAAATAATATAATTTTTTAAAAAAAAAGTAAACATTTGAAGTAATTTAGGAGTAAAAACGTGAATATCTCAATTTTTGATTTATCTATATATATTAAATTTTTTGTTGGTTTATGTGCTCTAGTGAATCCAATTGGAATGATACCTATATTTACCACTATGACTAGTCAACAGTCTATTATAGAAAGGAATAAAACTAATTTAGTAGCTAATTTTTCAGCATCATTAATTCTTTTAATATCATTATTTTTTGGAAATAGTATTTTAAATATTTTTGGGATATCAATCAACTCTTTTCGTATTGCTGGTGGTATACTTATAATCAGTATTGCATTTTCCATGATCAGTGGAAAATTTATAGAAAAAATGAATTCCAAACAAAGAAAAACAGAAAATAACATGATTCATGATAACATCAGCGTTGTTCCACTTGCTATGCCATTAATAGCAGGACCTGGAGCAATAAGTTCTACTATTGTATGGAGTACATATTACTCTACTTGGTTGAACTTATTTAGTTGTAGTTTAGTAATTTTTTTATTTTCATTTGTTTGTTGGTTGTCTTTTCGAGCAGCTCCATGTGTAGTCACAATATTAGGGAAAACAGGAATTAACATTGTTACTCGAATCATGGGTTTATTATTAATGTCTCTTGGTGTAGAATTTGTCAGCGCTGGTATAAAATCTGTTTTATTAAGTTTTTAGAATTAATTTTTTAACAAATAATCTTATAGAATAAGTAATTGGATATTTTTTTTGAAAAACAACATTATTTTTTTTCGTCATTTAGGAGTAGAAGAATGGTCTACTACTTTTAAAAAAATGAATGATTTTACAAAATCTCGTAACTGTTACACATCTGATGAAATTTGGTTTGTAGAGCATTATCCAATATTCACAACGGGTTCATTAGAATCTCAAAAAAATATATTTTCTAATAATGTTCCTGTAATACAAACGAATAGAGGTGGAAAAATAACATACCATGGACCAGGGCAGCAAATATTATATTTTTTAATTGATCTTCATCGCAGAAAAATTAATATTCGTGAATTAATAAATATATTGCATGTCATAGTTATGAAAACTTTGAGCAATTTCTCAATTGTGTCTTATGTTAAAAAAAAAGAGCCAGGTGTATACGCACATGATAAAAAAATATGCTCTTTAGGGTTAAGAATTAGTAAAGGATGCACTTTGCATGGTTTAGCTCTTAATGTAGATATGGATTTAACTCCATTTAATTTTATTAATCCCTGTGGAAATAAAAATATAAAAATGACACAGATAAAAGATTTTTATCTTAATGTTAAAATAATAGATGTATGTATTTTTTTAACTCAAAATATATCTAAATATTTAAAATCTCATATGATTCAGTCTTGTAAAAAATAACATCTATATTATGAAAAAAGAAGAAAACGTTTTAGAAAATACTAAAGGTAAAACAGAATCTAAAAAAATTAAAGTTATTTCAGTTAATGATTCTGATACTATAACAAATTTGAGAAAGCCTAAATGGATAAAAATTAAAATACCTCTTAATTCATCTAAAATTAATAAAATAAAAAACGCACTACGTAAAAATAATTTGAACTCTGTTTGTGAAGAAGCTAATTGTCCAAATCTGTTTGAATGTTTTAATCAAGGCACTGCAACATTTATGATTCTTGGATCAAAATGTACTCGAAACTGTCCCTTTTGTGCAGTTTCACATGGAACTCCAAGTGCTATAAATGAAGATGAACCACAAAAATTAGCACAAACAATATTTGACATGAAGATTAATTATGCAGTAATTACATCTGTAGTACGTGATGATTTATATGATGGAGGAGCTCAACATTTTGTTAATTGCATAAAAGCAATTAAAGATAAAAAAAATATAAAAATAGAAATCTTAGTACCTGATTTTAGAGGAAGAATAAAATTAGCTTTGAAAATTTTTAATAAAGCACTACCTGATATTTTTAATCATAATATAGAAAACATTCCAAGATTATACAAAATTATTCGACCAGGTGCTAATTATAAAAAATCTTTAAATTTATTAAAATCATTTAAATATATGTATTCACATATACCTACTAAATCAGGTTTAATGGTCGGTCTCGGAGAAAAAGATAAAGAAATAATAAAAGTAATGAAAGATCTTTATTCAAGTGGAGTAACACTGTTAACAGTAGGTCAATACCTTCAACCAAGTATTCATCATCTTCCAGTTCAACGTTATATGTCACCTTTAGAATTTGAAAGTATTAAAAAAGAAGCTTTGTCTATTGGATTTACCAGTGCTTTTTGCGGTCCTTTTGTTCGCTCATCATATCATGCTGGTAATCAATCTCATTTAATTCTTTAAAAGGTATTAATTATTTTTTTAAAAATGATTTGTAATTTATGAGTATTTTATTTAATAAAAATTTCATATTAAAAATTTTAAAAATTTTACAATCATATTTTTTTATGAATAATTTTCAATATAACAGAGGTTTTATAGTGTTAAGTTCTAACATTTTAAGTATTCCAAAAATAATTATTGCTTTAGATTTTAGAGAGAAAAAAAATGCTATGAAATTAGTAAATCTTCTTGATCCATCTATTTTTTATTTAAAAATTGGAAAAGAAATGTTTACTTTATTAGGTTGTTCATTTATTAAAGAATTGCAAAAGATTGGATTTCATATATTTTTAGATTTAAAATTTCATGACATACCTAATACTGTTTTTAATGCCACTAAAGCCGCAGCGGATTTGGGTATATGGATGTTAAGTATTCACGCATCCGGAGGTAAAGACATGCTTATTGCTGCTAAAAGAGCTCTAAAATCTTTTAAAACAGGCCCCTTATTAATTGCAGTTACTGCGTTAACAAGTTTAAAAGAAGAAAATTTAAAAGATATAGGAATACATATTACATTAACAGAATATATTTTAATTTTGTCTCAATTATCATATGATTGTGGTTTAGATGGTATTGTTTGTCCGGGAAATGAAGCAAAAAATATTAAATCTTTATTTGGAAATCAATATAAAATCATTACTCCAGGCATTAGAGTATCTCAAGATTTATTTTACGATCAAAACAATGTTATTACTGCTCAAGAAGCAAAAAAATATAAAATAGATTACATAGTGATTGGTCGATCAGTTACTATGTCAAAAAATCCTATTAAAAAATTAGATTTTATTTTACAGTCTATAAAATAAGATTAATATTCAATTAAAAAGATTTTATTACTTTTAATTTTATAACAAAAACTATTAAAAAACTGCAATATTTTAGGAATATTTTATGTTTAATATAAATAATTAACATTTTCTGGAGAATTCATGAAATTAATTAAAACAGAAAAAGCAGTGCTTCCTACTCCTTGGGGTGATTTTTTAATTCTTGGTTTTGAAGAAAAGAGAAATGGAAAAAATCATATTGCTCTTGTATATGGAAATATAGAAAAAAAATCTTCAATACTTTCTAGAGTTCATTCAGAATGCCTTACAGGAGATGCTTTATTTAGTTTAAGATGTGATTGTGGTATTCAATTAGAAATGGCATTAAGAAGAATTTCTAAAGAGGGAAGTGGTGTTCTGATATATCATCGTCAAGAAGGCAGAAATATTGGATTGCTAAATAAAATAAGAGCATATGCTTTACAAGATAAGGGCTTGGATACTGTTGAAGCAAATCAAAAACTTGGTTTTTCTGCAGATGAAAGAGATTTTTCATTATGCGCCGAAATATTTAGTATTTTAAACATTCAAAAAATTCGATTACTTACTAATAATCCATTTAAAGTTCAAATGCTTAGAAATAAAGGAATCAATGTTGTAGAAAGAATTCCTATTATTGCTAAGAAGCATTCAAAAAATGCTTCTTATCTTAAAACAAAAGAGAAAAAAATGGGACACTTATTATCCAAATAATATTTTTATGTTTTAAAAATTAATAAAAATGATTTATAATTTTTGTTAGATAATACGAATAAAATGTGGTAAATAAAAAATTATTTAAATATTAAAAAAAATTATCACACAAATATATTTTTATTAAAAATAAAAAATTTGTAAGTACAAACATATTAATTACTTAAAACACATACTGTTATAAAGTATTAAATTTTTTGACATAAAAAATATTTATTTTTTTTGTAAATTTAAATATATTATACAAAAAATATATACTTATTTTTTACAGCAAAGGACTTAAGAAATAAAAAATTTTTTCAATTACTTGAGTCCAATATGAACGCATATCCCATTTTTTTTTATCTAATAAAAAAGAATCACAAATGTATTGATTTTGTATAAATGCCAAATTATGACCAAAATTTATATCATCTATTACTAAAGTAATTTCAAAATTTAACCAAAGACTCCTCATGTCTAAATTAACCGTTCCAACTAAACTTAGTTGTCTGTCTACTAGTATACTTTTACTGTGCAATAATCCTTTTTTAAATTGATAAATTTTTACACCTGCTGCTAATAATTCACTAAAAAATACTCGACTAGCCCATTTCACTAAAATAGAATCATGATATAAAGGTATGATAATACTAACTTGTACACCTCTTTGAGCAGCAGTACAAATAGCATGCAGTAAATCATCGCTAGGAACGAAATAAGGAGTAGTGATAATTAACTCATTTCTGGCCGAGTAAATAGCAGTTAATAACGCTTGATGTATCATATTTTCTGGAAAACCTGGTCCAGATGCAATAACTTGAATGCTAGTGTCATTATTTCTAGAGTAATTATTTAAAACATTTCTACTTGGTAATTTAGGTAAGATCTTAAGTCCAGTTTCAATTTCCCAATCGCAAGAATATACAATTCCTATTGTTGTAGCTATAGGTCCTTCAATTCTTGTCATTAAATCAATCCATTTTCCTACTCCAGAAGACTGCTTGAATAAAATTGGATCTATAAGATTCATGCTACCTGAATAGGAGATATAATCATCAATTAGTATAATTTTTCTATGCTGTCTAACATCTAACCGTCTAAACAGAATTCGAATTAAATTAAGTTTTAAAGCTTCTACAACTTGAATCCCTGATTTTCTCATTAACTCAACCCAAGGACTTCTAAAAAATTCAATACTGCCTGCAGAATCTAGCATTAATCTACATCTTATTCCACGTTTTGCAGATTCAATTAGAGCAATTGCCACATCATCTGCAATGCCTCCAGGTTTCCAAATATAAAAAACCATTTCTATATTATGACGTGCTAAATAGATATCACGTATTAAAATTTCCATAGTTTTTTTTGTATTTGTTAGTAATTTTAGACGATTACTTTTAATTCCAGAAATGCCTTGTCTATGTTTGCATAGTTGAAAAAGAGATCTAGCTACTTCGCTATTTTTTATTTGAAATATATATTCACAAGATTTAAGATCTTTAATCCATTTGTTAGACATAGACCATATTCTGTTAGCAATTTTTTTTTCTCTATTTCCTAAATATAATTCACCAAAAAAAAACCATATAGAAATTCCAATCAAAGGAAAAATATAAATGGTTAAAATCCAAGACATAGATACAGGAACGCTTCGTCTCTTAATTAGCACTTGGAAATTAATATTAGCAATTAACAGAAAATATGTAAAAAATACCAGCCATTTAATTAATTTATAGAAAATATCCATCCATTGATTATCCTATTTATTTTTAAAAAATAAAATCATATTGATGTTTCATCAAGTATTTTTAAAAGCATTTTTATTAAAAAATAATTATGAAATCTTAAATAAAAAATATTTTTTAGAATTAGCATGTGAAACATAGTGTATATTTAAATAATGCTTATAGGTAATAATTCACGAGGCTTTCCAGAATCATCAACAGCTACATAAATAAAAATAGCTTCTGCAGCACAGTAGTATTGGCCTAATGGTTTAGAATAAATTTTTTTAAGCCACACTTCTATGTTAATGGTTATTGAACTTGTACCAAGTTTAATACATCTTGCATAAAAACTTGCAACATCACCAATAGAAACAGGTTTGAGAAAGTTCATTTTACTTACTTGTACTGTAACAACTTTTCCACCGGTTATTTCTTTTGCTAGTATTGCTCCTCCCATATCCATTTGAGACATAATCCAACCGCCAAATATGTTTCCATTAGAATTAATATCTGAATGCATGGTAAGTGTTTTTAATACTAAGCTTCCTTTTGGAAGTTTATATTTTTCTGGCATTATAAAAATTTTCGCTCTGTTGTATGAAAAATATTGTGATAGTTATTTTTTTTTTGTTTTAGTATGTATATAAACTCCAGTAATCAGTACTGCTAAAAATGTCAAAAACATTAATCCAAAAACTTTAAAATTAACCCAATTTTTTTCAGATAACCAAAAAGCAATATAAATATTTAAAAAACTACAGAATAAAAAAAATAAAGACCAAGAAAAATTAATTTTTTTCCAATAAATATCAGGTATATTTATATCTTTTTCTAACAATTTTTGCATGATTGTTTTTTTTGTCCAAAATTGGCTAACTAATAATGCAATAGATAAAAATATATAAATTATTGTTATTTTCCATTTTATAAATTGAGAATTGTGAAAAACTAAAGTTAGTGACCCAAAAAAAGAAATTACAAAAAAACTAATCAAAGAAATTTTATCTATTTTATGATAGTACATCCAATGTATTATGCATACTAAACCTGAAGCAAAAATTAACATTTTAGATGCAATAAAAATATCGTACAACTTATAAAATATAAAAAAAGTTGATATGGGTAGCAGATTTAAAATTTGTATCATATAAAAACCTAAAAAATTTTATTTTGGAGCATTAGTAAAGAGTACGTAAAAACGAAACAAATATATAGCTAAAATAGCATACAATATATTCATACTGATGCTAGATATTAAAAACGAAAAATTTTTATTTAAAAAATAAGTATGCGAGAATATTATTGTTAAAACAAATTTTCCAAACATCCAATATAATATACCTAATCCAATAATTTTTATGTTTTTAAAAGAAATAATAATACTTAAATACATAGATTTTGCAATAGAGTGTTTATTGAAATAAAAAATAATAGGTGATAATGACAACAATACTGATAAAAATATGCCTGGAATAATTAAAAATATAAAACTTATTTGAATAATTAATGCAGTAATGAAATTTAATATTAACAAATTTGGTAAACAAGAAAATAGAGAATACATATACGTAATAATTGGTCGTTTATAATTGTTAGATAAAGTTTTAATTAGTGTCATAATACCTCCTAACAATAATGTTTTACTTATTAAAAATTCAGTCATTTTTAATAAAGAATACTTAAATAATTCTTTTTTTTCTTCTATGCTCATAGAATTAATAAAATCTAACAATGAAATGCTATCTTTAAATTTTCTATGTTCTATTATAGATAAAATATACATATTTGGTCTGATTAAAATATCTATTAATATACTGGATAAAGTAGCTATTATTGATATGAATACAATTAGTTTAATTTGTTGACGAAAGAAATAATATGTATCATGCTTTAATTCATACATCTCAATATTCATGCATGTTCCTTTTAAACAATATGTTAGAAATACAAATATTATACATGTTATTTTAAACAAGCACATTTTTAGAAATACAAAATTATTATTTTTGTATAGATTGTCTTAAATAATATTTATATATCTAAATATTTTTTAAAAATATTTCAGATTATTTTAGTAGATTGTTTTAGTTTATAAGTTAAAATTCTTATTTGATTTATCATTTTTTCTTTTTCAGTTAAATATGTTTCAATAATGTGTATTATAGCGGATCCGCATATTACACCGGAAACACCTAATTGAAGTGATTTTTTAATCTGAAAAGAATTAGAAATACCAAATCCCTGTAACAAAGGAACAGAACTATATTTTTTTATCTTTTTTATAAAATTTTTTGATAAAGATTGAGTATTATTTTGAATACCAGTAACTCCGGGACGAGAAAGCAAATAGATATATCCTTTTGCTCGTTTAGAAATATTATATATTAGAGAACAATTAGCATCTGGAGGGCATACAAAAATTGAGTTAATTTTATGCTTATTAGCTGTATAATAAAATAAATCTGACTCTTCGATAGGAACATCAGCTATTAACACTGAACTTATACCAGCACTAAAACAATCTAAATAAAATTTTTTAATGCCTCGATTATACACAAGGTTAGCATATAATAAAATTCCTATTGGTAACATTGGGTATTTTTCTCTTATTTTTTTAAGTTCATTAAAATATTGAGATAAGGTATAATTTTTCGATAGAGCTCTTAAATTAGATTTTTGAATAACTGGTCCATCGGCTAAAGGATCTGAAAAAGGAATTCCAATTTCTAAAGCATCAGCACCATTAGAAACTAATGTTTCAATGATTTGAATAGACATTTCCAAAGAAGGATCTCCCATCACTACAAAAGGAACAAAACATCCTTCTTGCAGCAAAGATAATTTAAGAAACATTTTTTTATAAAGATTCACAATGTTTCTCCTGATCTTTTAAAATATTATTAACTGTTAAAATATCTTTATCTCCACGACCGGAAAGATTAACAATAAATACTTGTTTTTTATTAGGAAATAAATTCATTAACTTGAGTGCATATGCTAATGCATGAGACGATTCTAAAGCTGGAATAATTCCTTCTTTTTTGCACAAAATTTGAAATGCATTGACAGCTTCTTGATCAGTTACAGACACATATTGAGCACGATTAATACTTTTTAACCAAGCGTGCTCTGGACCTACTGATGGAAAATCTAATCCAGCTGAGATAGACCAAGATTCTTTTATTTGACCTTCTTGATTTTGCATTAAATATGACTTCATTCCAAAATAAATTCCAGTTCTACCATAACTCAATGGAGCCCCATGTCTACCGGTCTCTATTCCGCAACCTCCAGGCTCCACTCCAATTAAATCAACTTGTTTATCTTTAATAAATTCAGAAAATATACCAATAGCGTTAGAACCTCCACCAACACATGCAATTATTGCATTAGGTAAAACTCTTTCATATTCTAAAATTTGTTTTTTAGATTCTTCTCCAATAATTTTTTGAAATTCTCGAACTATTATGGGATAAGGATGAGGTCCAGCTGCTGTTCCAATCATGTAGTGAGATGTTTTGTAACTATCTGACCAATCACGTAAAGCTTCATTGCATGCGTCTTTTAATGTTCCTGAACCATTTTTTACTGATATAACTTGAGCTCCCATTAATTTCATCCTTAATACATTAACACTTTGTCTTTCAATGTCTTTAAAACCCATATAAATCCTACATTTTAAATTAAATAGCGCACAAGCAATGGCAGTGGCTACACCATGTTGTCCAGCTCCAGTTTCAGCAATAACTTCTTGTTTATGCATTTTAAGCGCTAACATTGCTTGACCTAATACTTGATTAGTTTTATGCGCACCTCCATGTAATAAATCTTCTCTTTTAAGATAGATACGGGTTTTTGTTCCTTTAGTTAAATTACAACATAAACTTAAAGGAGTTGGTCTTCCTGCATAGTTTTTTAATAAATTTTTAAATGTCTCTTTAAATATTTTATCTTTTTGAGAATCTACAAAATTTTGTTCTAATTCATTTAAAGCTGGCATTAATATTTGAGGAACGTACATGCCTCCAAATTGCCCAAAATAAGGATCTAGTAAAGTCATATGAAAATTCCTTATATTTTTAAAAAAATTTAATAATATCTTAATTTTTGAAAAACTAACTTAATTTTTTTATGATCTTTAATGCCTGGAGATATTTCTACTCCAGAGTTTAAATCTAAACCTTCACAATTAAATTCCGATGCTTTAATACAATTATTTTCATTAATTCCACCTGCTAAAATAATTTTATTTAAAACACAGTTTTTTAAAATTGACCAATCAAAACATGTATTGCTTCCTCCATGAACAGAGTCAAATATATATTGATTTACATTATTGAATTGAACATTTGGGACTTTAGATGAAATGGAAAGAGCTTTCCAAATTTGGATATTTTTTGGTAACATAATTCTTAATAAGTCTATATATTTTTGGTTTTCAGATCCATGTAACTGCACTCCAAATAAAGATAATTTCTTGGCCATTTTAACAACAATGTTAATATCTTCATCTTGAAATACACCTATGTACCTTAAATTAATCTCATGAATAATATGTTTTGCGATTTCTTCGGTAACATTTCGAGGTGAACGTTTTACAAAAATAAGCCCACCATATACTGATCCGTATTTTTCTGCAATACAAGCATCAATTTTTCTAGTTAAACCACAAACTTTATTTTTTCCTATGAGCATAGAACGTACTGACACGTCTAAATTTTCTTTATGCATTAAATTTGAACCAATTAAAAATCCATGAACAAATCTACTTAAATCTTTAACTTCATGATATTTTTTTATACCAGATTCGCTGATTATAATTACATTTTTTTTAATTAAAGGTGCTAAAAAACGAGTTCGATTTAAATCTATAGATAAGTCATGCAAGTTTCGATTGTTAATTCCAATTATTTTTGCTTTTAATTCAATAGCACGTTCTAATTCTTTTTTATTATTGATCTCAGTTATAATTCCCATATTTAATTGCATAGCTATTTTAGACATTTTTTTATATTGCTCATTGTTTAAAATAGATAGCATTAATAAGATAGCATCCGCATAATAGTACCGAGATAAATAAATTTGGTAGGGATCGACAAAAAAATCTTTGCATAAAATTGGTTGATCTACATGTTTTCTTATTGTGTTGATAAAACTAAAATTTCCATCAAAATATTTTTCATCTGTAAGTACAGAAATTGCAGAGGCATATTTTTTATAAACACTAGCAATATATAATAAATCAAAATTTTTTCTAATTACCCCTAAAGAAGGGGATTTTTTTTTACATTCTAATATAAAGAATGGATGTTTTTTTTTTAGAGAATGATAAAATTGTCTTGTATTTTTATTAATTTTATATTGAAAATCTTTTAAAGGTTGTATTTTTTTTCTATTTTGAATCCATTTAATTTTATTTTTTATTATATTATTAAGTATCGTGTCTTTCATATCCATCTTCTTTTAACATATTAGAAATGTTAATTATCTGTTTATAAACATCTCCACTTCTAATTTTTTTTAATGCTACCTGTGTATTTTCTTTTAAGTCTTCATAACCAAAAACTTTCATTAATACAGCCACGTTCACTGCTATTAATTCTTCATAAAATTTATCACCATTACCTTTCATTGTTTGGCAAATAATACGATAATTTTCTTCTTTAGAACTTTCTGTGATCATTTTTCTTGAATAATTTTTTAAACCAAAATCTTCAGCTTGTAATTTATATGAAATAATTTTACCATTCAATAACTCAGACACATATGTTTTTCCATTTAGTGTAACTTCATCTGTATTATTACCATGCAATACAATGCATCTTTTATATTCAAATTGTTTTAAAATGTGTATTGTAGAGCTAATAAGTTCTTTTTTATAAACACCAATGACTATTAAAGGAGGAGTTGCAGGATTAAGAAATGGACCCAATAAATTAAAAATAGTCTTAGTTTTTAAAATTTTACGAACATTTTTAGCTAATTTAAACCCTTTGTGATATTTTTGAGCGAATAAAAAACAAATATTTAATTTATCTAAAGTTTCAAGAGATTTTTTTGAAGATGCATTTAAATTTATATTAAGATTATTCAGTAAATCAGAAGATCCTGACTTACTTGAAACTCCTTGATTACAATGTTTAATAATTTTAAAACCACAAGCAGAAGCCACCAATGCACTTGCAGTTGAAACATTAATAGTGTTATGAGTATCTCCTCCTGTTCCAACTATATCTGAAAAAATATATCTAGGTTTAAGAAAAAATTTTTTTTTCTCTAAAAATGCATTTACTGCTCCTATGATTTCTTCTATTGATTCGCCGCGCACTCGCATTGCTGTTAATACAGAAGATAATTGTATTTCATTTATTTTTCCAGAAATTATTTCTTTAAATAATTTGTAGCTTTCTTTTTTATTTAAACACTTAGATTCATACAGTTTATTAAAAATTTTTCTCATAATTTACCTTTAACTGCTTTTATTAAATCTTTTTAAAAAATTTGAATTTTTTAAAATTTAATTAAATAAGATAACTGTATTATTTTTTGAAATGATTAATCAACATGAATCATTCAATTTAAAAATAATTTTTTAAAAAATTTATATATTTTTTAACATAAAATTATAATAGTAAAAAAAATAATTACAATTTTTATAAACATTTTTATTATTTTTCGGAACTTTTAATATGAAAAAAATAATAGTAATAATATTATTTTCTTTAGTCTCTTTAACCTGGGGAACTACTTGGATGGCAATGAAAATTGCAACTGAAACTATTCCTCCATTTTTTGCTACTGGTTTGCGTTTTTTATCAGCTACTCCATTATTGATTTTTCTCTCTTATGTAACTAAATCTCCTTTCTTGTTTCCGAAGGGATACAGATATTTTCAAATTGTAATTGCAATATTTTATTTTTCTATACCATTTACACTAATGTTATATGGAGGAATATATGTTAGCTCGTCTATGGCTTCTATTATATTTTCTAATATGCCAGTAGCTATTTTGACAGTATCATATTTATATTTAAAACAAAAATTGTTTTTTTTTCAAAAAGTTGGTGTGGCACTTTCTTTAATTTCATTATTAGTATTTTTATTAATCGAATTAAAATTAAATTTTTTTTACCAGTGGAAAGGAATTTTATCTTTAATGATAGCTCTTTTAAGTCATGCAATAATTTATGTTCAGTGTCAAAAAAAATCTTGTTATGTATCTATTTTAACATTCAATACATTACCTTCTTTAATGTCTGGAATATTACTGTCTTCTGTTGCTTTTTTCATTGAACATCCTAACATTAACCAAATTTCCAATAGATCTATTATGGCTATTTTGTATCTTGGAAACGTTTCTGGTATTTTTGGAATTTTATCTTATTTTTATTTGCAAAAAAAAGTAAGTGCATTTTATGCTTCTACTGTTTTTTTAATTTTTCCTATAATTACTGGATATTTAGAAAGTTATCTTCATGAATATATAATTAAATCGTATGAAATATGTCTGATTTTTTTACTATCTTTAGGTATATTGTTAACTTTAATTCCTCCGCAATATTTAAACAAAATTTTCTTAAAAATTAAAAAATAAAAAACTTATATTTTTTGGTATTAATATATATTTTAAAATATTTTTAAAAAAATCTTATAACTGAAAAAATTATCTAATCTAGGTTATAAATCAAGACGCATCATTAAATATAATATAAAATACGATAATATCGAAGTTAATAAAAAAAATTAGATAAAATTAGAAAACGAATTAATCAAAACAGTTTTGCGAAAATATAATTCAAAAAAACTTGTATCTTTAAAAAAAAAAAAAGAAAAAAATCATATTTTATAATAAAACTAAAAGAGAAATCTACACTAAAAATGATTATAAAAAACGTTTTACTGTATTTGATAGATTACCTGTTTTACATATGAATCGATGGATCAGTATTGGAATATTAGATATTAATATTAAAGGTTTATTACTGCTTATAAATAATGGAAATTTAGCTAATGCACTAATGCGTCTTTGATATAAAATAGAGAAAGAACACTATATTCGAGTATTTGAAAATATAAATAAAAGTATAAAAATATT
Organism: Buchnera aphidicola (Muscaphis stroyani); assembly: GCF_005080865.1. Lineage (NCBI taxonomy): Bacteria > Pseudomonadati > Pseudomonadota > Gammaproteobacteria > Enterobacterales > Erwiniaceae > Buchnera > Buchnera aphidicola. The sequence continues at coordinate 298,865 of NZ_CP034861.1, forward strand.
CTGACAAATGGCGTAAAAATTAAAGATGATTATACTTCTTTTTCAAAAAAATAAAATCTATTCAAACTCAAATGTATAAAAAATAAATGGTTTAAAAGTGTTATATGAGAAGAAAGAAATTGTGAAATGCGATCTATCTTTAAAAAATTAAAATGTTAAGTTAGTAGATTGATTAAGATACGATACGGAAATATTTTTTACTCCCTAAAAATTTGAAGACAAGTTATTGGAGGAAATTAGATTCTGTAACTTTATAGAAGTTATATCAAACAATTTTTAAATATTTATCAAAATTAGAAAAATGAGTATTTTATTATTTCAAAAAACAATTTAAGAATTAAAAAATTTATTGAAAAAAAGACTAAAAACACTAAAGTATAAGCATACATAAAACTTATTTTTTTTGTATATTAGATGTGGGTTATATATTTTGATCTTTCATTATAAAAAATTTATATCTAAAAAATATTTAAAATTGATAAGGCGTTTATAAAAATACAAAGTTAGTACGAAAGTAATTTCTTATTTAAAAGCTGGTGTTTTTATAAAATAAAATTTTAAATTTTTCTGATTTTTTATTATAGAAATAATTTTTTATAAATCTTCTAAATTTATTCATGATTATTATTTTAAAACTAGAGTCAATCAACAATTTAAGTTTTTTATAAAAAATTACTTTATTTTAAAAGTTATATAAAGAAAGTTATATTGCTCATTCTTAAATGAATTCAACACATTTGAGATCTAAATTCTAAAAGATAAATAAAAAAAGATAAAAATCATAAACACTCATATTTTCTTTAAAAAATTAAATATATGAAATACATGTTAAATTTTTTTTGATAATTTTTGATAAAAAATTTAAAAAATTTTTAATAAAAAAAAGATAGAACTTACATTTTTTTATTAAAAAATCTATTAGTTATCTTTTTTATAAAAAAGTTTTGTTCTAATATCTGTTACTGTAAAAAATAAATTGTTCATCTAGCATGTAATAATTAAAAAATAAAGGAAATAAAACTATAATATGTATTTATAAAAAATAGTATCTCAGATTTAAAAGAAGAATTTTTTTAGTTTTTAGTTGTCAAAAAATAGTTTATTTTTAAAAAAATAAATAACATATTGAATTGAATTAAAACTTTTAAAAAATCATATATTACTATATGCACTTATTTTTTCAGTCATTAATCTAATAAATTTTGGATTACTTGCAAATTTGGCAGTGTTAAAATTATTATATTCCAAACTTTTTTGAAAATTGTTAACTAAACAACCAGACTCTATTAATTGAAGCTTTCCAGCTATAAAATTATTTGGTTCTAAATTAAAGTGAAACAAACAGTCAATTTTTCCCGATGAAACGTAAGCTAAATCTAATACGGAAGAACCTGTACATCTAAAAGAAAACCCACATAAAAATAATTTTTTATATACTTCAATATATGATAAAGATTCATTATTTTTATAATAGGGTAAATTGATCGCAATTGTAGAAGATTCCAAAGCATTAGCATTGGTGCATCTAGTTCTATAACCGTTAAGTTGCGATCCTTGACCTTTTACAGCTGTAAATAAATCATTTCTTACAGGATCATATATTACTGAAATTTCTGTAATACCTTTTACTATAACTGCAATAGAAATACAAAAATGAGGTAAACGATTTATAAAATTTAATATTCCATCTAATTCGTTAACAATCCAATAAGTATTATTTTTATTTTTAAATTCTAAGTTAGTATTTTTATTTAAAATAATGTGACTTGGGTAAGATTTATGAATAATTTCATTAATCATTCGATATGTTTTATTTGTAACATTTTGAATGAAATTCTTCTTTTTTTCTGAATTTTCTTTAGTAAAATTTTGATTATCATAATTTTGAATAATAATATTTCCTCCTTTTCGAACTGCTCGAATAGCAATGTTGAGTATTGGATGCATTAAATTCTCCTAAAATTTTTTTAATTAAAACAAATATTTTTTATTTATGATTACTTAAAAATCATATCATAATTTAAACATTTTGAATATTTTTTAATCATGATAATTTTTTGATCTTTAAATTTAATCAATGAAACACATTTCATTTTTTAAAAAGATTAATTTAAAAATAATTTTATATGTGATACTACTTTTTTATGCTATACAAGTTAAATACTTAAAATTTTTTATATTCACAAATAAGGTATGTGAATGAATCAGAATATTAATATATTAAATAATTTAAACCCTAAGATTAATTTGTTAGATTTAAACTATGCAGAAATGCAAGATTTTATTGTTTCATTAGGAGCTAAAAAATTTTCGGCCCAACAAATTATGAGATGGATTTATAAACATAATTGTAGTGATTTTGATCAGATGTTAAATTTAAAAAAAACGATTAGAAACGAACTAAAAAAAGAATCTTACATATTTTCACCAAAATTTACAGAAGAACAAATTTCTAATGACGGCACAATAAAATGGATAACTTCTCTTGGTGATCAAAAAATAGAAACAGTTTATATACCTGATAAAAAACGATCTACTATTTGCATCTCGTCTCAAGTAGGTTGTTCTTTAAAATGTAAATTTTGCGCTACTGGAGAAAAAGGATTCAACCGAAACTTGAAAGTATCTGAAATAATTTCTCAAGTGTGGGAGGCAAATAAAATATTAAAACAAAAAAAAATTGAAAAAAGTATTACTAATATAGTTTTTATGGGTATGGGTGAGCCACTATTAAATTTAAAAAATGTTGTGTCTGCATTAAAAATTATTTTAGACAAAAATGGTTTTAACTTATCTAAACATCGCGTTACTTTATCAACAGTTGGAATAGCACCTGCAATAGATAAATTAATTGATATGGTTGATATTGGATTAGCAATTTCTTTACATGCTCCAACTGACATTATTAGAAACTCAATTATCCCTATTAACAAAAAATATAACATTTCATTGTTCTTAAATTCAGTTTCTAGATATTTAAAAAAATCAAAAGCAAACAGAGGAGGCGTCACTATAGAATATGTAATGCTCAGTGGAGTTAACGATTCTAATAAAAATGCTTTTGAATTATCTAATATTTTAAAAAAAGTTCCTAGTAAAATAAATCTGATTCCATGGAATCCATTTTTGAATTCTTCTTTTACATGTAGCGATATTGAGAGAATTAATATTTTTGCTAATATTTTAAGAAAAAAAGGGTTTACTACAACTATCAGAAAAAATAGAGGACAGGATATTAACGCAGCTTGCGGTCAATTAACTGGAAATATTATAGCTCATATTAAAAATTAAATTATTTTAAAATATATTTTTAAAATAAATTATTTATTTTCTAAAAATTTATCAAATACTATTGATAGTGAGATTTTTTATCTATAGTATTGTTTTTACTTAAATTGTACGTAATTAAGAATATGAAAAAATATAAAGACATTTGCAAAAGAAATTCTAATCGTATTTACGTTGGGAAAGTCCCAATTGGAAATAATGCCCCTATTTCTGTTCAGTCAATGACTAACACTTCTACCGTAGATACAAAAAAAACTGTAAAACAAGTATTGGAATTAAATAAAGCAGGAGCAGATATTGTTCGAATTTCTATTCCTACATTTGAATCAGCAGAATCATTTAAAAAAATTAAAAAATTAGTAAATGTTCCATTAATAGCAGATGTACATTTTGATTATAGATTAGCTATTAAAGCAATAGAATATGGAGCAGATTGTTTAAGAATTAATCCTGGTAACATTGGTAATAAAAAAAGAATATTAGCAGTTATTAATTTTGCAAAAGATAAAAACGTACCAATTCGAATAGGGGTAAATTCAGGTTCGTTAGAAAAAGATATTTTAAAAAAATATACTAAACCTACTCCAAAAGCTTTAGTAGAATCAGCAATGAGGCATATTGAATATTTAGATTTTTTTAATTTTGATCAATTTAAAGTAAGTGTAAAATCATCAGATGTATTAATGTCCATTGAAGCGTATCGAATTCTTTCTAAAAAAATTCAACAACCACTGCACATTGGAATTACAGAGGCTGGTGGCTTGAGAAATGGAACAGTCAAATCAGCTATCGGTATTTCTACTTTGTTGTTAGAAGGTATTGGAGATACTTTAAGAGTATCGTTATCTGCTGATCCTGTGGAGGAAGTGAAAGTAGGATATGATATATTAAAAGCTTTGAATATTAGATTGAGAGGAATTAATTTTATTTCTTGTCCTACTTGCTCTAGACAAGAATTTGATGTAATTCGTACAGTTAATGTACTTGAAAAGAAAGTAGAAGATATTACAACTCCTATGAATGTTTCTATTATTGGATGTAATGTAAATGGAGTTGGAGAAGCCAAGAATACAGAATTAGGAATTACAGGATGTCATAAAAAAAGTGCATTTTATGAAAATGGAGTTAGACAGAAAGAAAAATTTAATAATGAAGATATTATAAAACAACTTGAACTAAAGATTCGAAACAAATCTAAAGAAATAGAGACGTTAAATCATTTCAAAAAAATATAATTATTAATAAGCAATCATTTATATTTTTATTTATTATAAAAATGAGAGAGCATAGTGGAAAAAAATATAAGTTTAATTAGAGGAATGCACGATTACCTTCCAGAAGAATTAAAACTTTGGCAACAAATAGAGGAAGTAATTAAAGAAACGCTCACTAATTATTGCTATTCAGAGATAAGACTGCCTTTGTTAGAAAAAACAAAAATATTTCAGAGAGCCATTGGTAGTGTAACAGATATAATAGAAAAGGAAATGTACTCTTTTAAAGATCGAAAAGGAAATAGTTTGACACTGCGTCCTGAAGGAACTGTAGGTTGTTTTCGTGCTATTATACAAAACAATTTAATACATGAACAAAAAAAAAATTTTGGTATTTGGGGCCAATGTTTAGATATGAAAGACCACAAAAAGGAAGATATCGTCAATTTTATCAATTAGGAGCTGAAGTATTTGGAATTGAAAATACAGGTATTGATTTGGAAATTATTATCTTGAATCATCGATTATGGAAACTACTTGGAATCAATTCACATTTAACTTTAGAAATTAATTCAATTGGGTCTCAAAAAAATCGTGTTAAATATAAACAGAAATTAATTTCTTTTTTAGAAAATTACCGAAATGTATTAGATGAAGAATCTAAAAAACGTTTGTATATTAATCCTTTTCGAATTTTAGATTCTAAAAATCAAAACATTCAAAAAATATTGAAAAATGCACCATTATTAAGTGAATTCATTGATGCTTCTTCAAGAAAAAATTTTGAAGATTTATGTAAAATGATTAGTTCATTAGGAATAAAATATCGATATAATCAAAATTTAGTTAGAGGATTAGATTATTACAACAATACTGTTTTTGAATGGAAAAGTGATGATGAAAGTTCTCAAAATACTATTTGCGCTGGAGGACGATATGACTTTTTATCAGAAGAAATAGGAGGAAAAAAAACTTATGCGATGGGATTTGCAATAGGAATGGAGCGATTAGTTTTAATGGTTAGATCTTTAAGTACTTTTTTCAAGAAAACGGAAGAAATTAACATTTATATTATTCCTATAGAAGATCATAACAAATTTTATGCGATCAAAATCTCTGAAGAAATAAGAAATTTGTATCCAAAACTGAAAATATTTATTAATTTTCTTAATATTAATATTAAAAAAAAGATTAAAAATGCAATTAATCTTTCAGCTCGAATTATTATTTTTATAGGAAACAATGAAATAAAAAAATCATATTTTTTAGTTAAAGATTTAAAAGAAAAGAAAGAATACCGTTTTTCAAAAAATGAGTTAATGATTTACATTAAAAAAATTTTTTTAAAAATAAAATTAAATAAAAATTTATGAGGAATGAAAATGATTAAGAATAAAAAATTTTCAGAATATGATCCAGAACTGTGGAAAGCTATAAAGAACGAAAATATAAGACAAGAAAATCACATTGAATTAATTGCCTCTGAAAATTACACCAGTAATTATGTTATGCATGTTCAAGGATCTCAATTAACGAACAAATACGCTGAAGGTTATCCAGGAAAGCGTTATTATGGTGGCTGTAAATATGTAGATATCATAGAAACATTAGCAATTGATCGTGCAAAAAAATTGTTTAATGCTGATTATGCCAATGTTCAACCACATTCCGGATCTCAAGCAAATTTCTCAGTTTACACAGCTCTATTAAAACCAGGTGATACAATATTAGGTCTCAAATTATCTCATGGCGGACACTTAACACATGGTTCTTCTGTAAATTTTTCTGGAAAAATGTACAATGTTATTTCATATGGAGTCAATAAAAAAGGTGAAATAGATTATGAAGAATTATCGTATTTATCTAAGAAACACAAGCCTAAATTAATTGTTGGCGGTTTTTCAGCGTATTCAGGAATATGTGATTGGAAACAAATGCGTGATATTGCAGATCAAATAAATGCTTATTTGCTAGTAGACATGGCACATGTTGCAGGATTAGTGGCGGCTGGTATTTATCCTAATCCAATTTATTATGCCCATGTTGTGACTAGCACCACTCATAAAACTCTTGCTGGACCTCGTGGAGGTCTTATTTTATCTAAAAACGAAAATGATGCATTTTATAAAAAATTGGATTTTTCAGTTTTTCCAGGATCTCAAGGAGGTCCTTTAATGCATGTTATTGCAGGAAAAGCAATTGCATTTAAAGAAGCTCTAGAACCTAGTTTTAAGATATATCAACAACAAATAGTAAAAAATTCTCAAACTATGGTTCAAGTTTTTTTAAAGAATGGTTACAAAATAGTCTCTGGAAAAACTTTAAACCATTTATTTTTAATTAATTTATCTGATAAAAGTTTAACTGGAAAAGATGCAGATTTAGCATTGAGCAAAGCAAATATCACAGTAAACAAAAATACTATTCCTGACGATTTAAATAGTTCATTTATCACTTCAGGAATAAGAATTGGCACTCCTGCTGTTACTAAAAGAGGATTTAAAGAATTAGAAGTCTCTCAGGTAGCAAATTGGATAATTAGCATTTTAAATGATGTCAAAAATAAAGATAATATTTTAAATATAAAAAATAAAGTGCTAAGTCTTTGTTTAAATTATCCTGTCTACAATTAATAAAAAATTTTAAATATTTTATTTATTCAGGTAACTTTATTTTTATCTTTTTTATATTGATATTATGTGTATATTTAAAATAAGGAATTATTCCTAATAGTGGAGATTTTATATAACTTAACAAAGTATGAATGTAATATGAAGTGTATTTGTATTGAAAAAACAAATTATTAGCAATCCAGCCACCACATATTAATTTATTAGATAAAATTGCTCTTTCGGTTAAAATTGCATGATTAATACATCCTAATTTAATTCCTACAATTAAAATTACTATTAATTTTTCTTCTTTGACCCAATCAGCAAAAGTATCTTTATAAGATAGTGGGGTATACCATCCGCCAGCTCCTTCTACTAAGATCCAATTAGCTTTGTGAGAGATTTTTTTTAAACCTAAAGAAAGATGTTTTTTTGTAATTTTTTTTCCTTTTAATTGACTTAATATATGAGGAGGTGCATTTTCAGAAAATAAAATAGGATTTACTGATTCATATTCCAATGATATTGAACTGTTATTTTTTAAGATAATAGCATCATTATTTAAAAATTTGCTTTTTTTGTTTATACTGCTTGAGGCTACTGGTTTATAGCCTACAGTTTGATATCCAGCTTCATTTGCTTTTTTTAATAAAATGCCGCTGACTATTGTTTTTCCAACATTAGTATCTGTGCCTGTAATAAAAAATTTTTTTGGAACAATAGTGTTATTTTTCATAATATTTTTTATTTTATTTTCTTAAATATATTTAATTTTATTTATATATTAAAAACAAAATTAGTTTAATGTTAATATGTTTTTTAAAAATAGAAATTATTTAACAAGAATCTCAAAATAAATATTAATTTAATTTTTAGACGAATTAAATGATTATATTTCTAAAAAACATATTAAGTATTTTTTATAAAACAATTATCTAATTTTACAAATTGAATTATATTTACTTTCAAAACATATATTAAAAAATTATTTTGATGCTTTGTAGTATTGATTTTGGTTTATTTTAATTTCATTAAAAAGATTATAATTTTTATTTTTTTGAGGATTTAAATTTTTTTTTATTTCAGCATTTAAATTTAATTTTTTAAATAATATCATATCTTTTTCTTTTTCTGGATTTTTTGAAGTTAGTAATTTGCACCCATAAAAAATTGAATTAGCTCCAGCCATAAAGCACATAGCTTGAGTTTGATCGTTCATACTATAACGACCGGCAGACAATCTGATATAAGACTTTGGCATCATAATACGAGCAACTGCAATAACTCTTATAAAATCAAAGGGATCTGTATCTATATTTTTTTCCATAGGAGTTCCTGAAACTTTGACTAACAGATTGATTGGTACACTTTCTGGAGGAAAATTTAAATTAGAAAGTTCCATTAATAATTCCATTCGGTCTTGAATTTTTTCCCCTAAACCAATGATACCTCCAGAACAAACCTTCATACCAGCATTACGTATGTTTTTTAAAGTGTTTAATCGTTCTTGATACGTACGAGTAGTGACAATATTATTATAAAAACTAGAAGATGTATCTAAATTATGATTATAAAAATCTAATCCCGCATCAGCTAGCGTTTTAGCTTGTGAATCACTCAACATCCCTAAAGTCATACACGTTTCCATTCCCATAGATTTAATTTTTTTAATAATCATTTTTAAATAAGGCATATCTTTTTCTTTAGGATTTTTCCAAGCAGCTCCCATACAAAATCGAGTAGAACCTGAAGATTTTGCTTGTTTCGCGGCATTAACAATTTGATCAATTTCCAGTAATTTTTCTTTTTTTATGTTTGTTTTATACCGAGAACTTTGAGGGCAATATTTGCAATCTTCTGGACATGCGCCAGTTTTAATAGATAATAGTGTGCTAATTTGTATTTGATTTGGATCAAAATGTTTTCTATGTTGTTCTTGCGCTTGAAACATAAGATCAAAAAAAGGCTTTTTAAAAAGAGCATGTGTTTTATTTAAAGTCCATTGATTTTTCATATTATCTCCAAATAATCATGATTTTATTTCATTTAAAGTTTATAATGATTTATTCGACATTTTTATATTATAAATAATAATGAGTCAATCTAATATATTTTTTGACCGAAAGCACATTTGGCACCCTTATTCATCAATGGTGAAACCCCTTCCTTGCTATATTATTAAATCCGCTAAAGGGGTTTATTTAAAATTAAAGCATGGAAGTAGTATAATAGATGGCATGTCTTCATGGTGGTCAACTATACATGGCTATAATCATCCAATTTTAAATAATGCTTTAAAGAATCAAATAAAAAAAATGTCTCATATCATGTTTGGTGGTATTACCCATCCTTCAGCCATTTCGCTTTGTCGTAAATTAATTTCTTTAACACCGAAAAAATTAGACTGTGTTTTTTTATCTGATTCAGGATCAGTAGCTATTGAAGTAGCAATAAAAATGTTAATACAATATTGGCGATCTTTAGGTCAAAAGAGAAAATTATTTTTAACCATACGTGATGGTTATCATGGTGATACCTTTGCTGCAATGTCAATTTCAGATCCTAAAAATTCTATTCATAGAATATATCATAATTTTTTACCAAAAAACTTATTTGCTAAATCACCTATTTCTGCTTTTAATAAAACGTGGAATTCTAATGATTTAATATCTTTTAAATATTTAATAGAAAAAAATTCATCCAAAATAGCAGGTGTTATATTAGAACCTATAGTTCAAGGTGTTGGAGGAATGAATTTTTATCATCCCAATTATTTAAAAAAAATAAAAATTTTATGTGATTATTATCATATTCCAATAGTTTTTGATGAAATTGCAACTGGTTTTGGTCGAACAGGAAAACTGTTTGCTTTTGAGCATGCAAATGTTATACCAGATATACTATGTTTAGGAAAAGCAATTACGGGAGGAACTATTACTTTAGCTGCTACTTTAACGTCAAGAAAAATAGCAAACATTATTAGTGAAAGTAAAATAGGGTGCTTTATGCATGGTCCAACTTATATGGCAAATCCATTGGCTTGTGCAGTAGCGAATGCTAATATAAAAATGATTCAAACAAATAAATGGAAGATTCAGGTATCTAACATCGAAAAACAATTATGTGACTCTTTACTTCCACTAATAAGTCATCCTCGAGTTATTGACGCTCGCGTTTTAGGAGCTATCGGAGTAATTGAATGCTCCAAGCTCATTAATATAGCTATGATACAAAAGTTTTTTGTAAAAAAAGGCGTATGGATTAGACCATTTAAAAAACTGATTTATATTGTTCCACCTTATATTATTAATTCAAATCAACTTAAGATGCTTACAGACGCTATATCTGTTGCTTTAAATAATAGCGCATTTTTTATATAAACATTTTAACATTTTTGTTCATTTATATAAACCCATAATGGCCCTTTACTTGTTGTGTATGTATTTAATTTTTCAAGTTCTCCGGTGTTAGAAGATATATGATATACAGTACATGTATTAGAAATTTGACTAGCTACTATTAAATACTTATCAGTAGGATTAATGCAAAAACTGCGAGGCTGCTTCTTTGTTTTGTAATATCTAAAAAAAGTTATCTGACAATTATTACTAGTATCAACATGAAACAATGAAATAATATTT